>JAKAXS010000157.1 GCA_021816505.1 Pseudomonadota bacterium | reverse complement strand
CTCACCCCAACCTACCCCGCGTGAGACCGTCAGCCCGCGGGATTATCCACCCGTTGTGCGGATGCTGCCCCTCACCCTAGCCCTCTCCCCGTAAGGACGGGGAGAGGGAAGCCGGCGCCGGCGGCCGGCTCCCCGCAGGGGAGTCGCCGGCGCCCACTAAAGCTAATGCAGGTGCAGCGAAAGCGCGGGTTGGCGCACCAGCATCTCTGTCGGCTGACGCGCGGCCTGCAGGGTGTGAAGGTGCACGTCCTCGCCGCCGTTGCGCTTCAGCGTCTCCATCGCCACGCGCTCGTGCTCGGCGCCGTTCGTGCGCACCCACAACAGCAGTCCACCGTGATCGATGTGCTGCTTCATGTGACGCGCGCGCTCCTGGCCGACAAGGCGCGCGAGCGTGCCGCCGACGGCAGCGCCCGTGCCTCCGGCCAGCACAGCGGCGGCGATCGCCACCGGCACCGTCGCGCCGGCACTGATGACGGCCAGACTGCCGATCACCGCCGGGAAGTACGCCGAAGCCGCGATCAGCCCGCCCTTGGCGTTGCCGACGGTCTCGTCCGGAATGTACCCGACGCGTTCGACGTTGGGATCGTCTTCCAGTTCGCGCGTCGAGGCGTACGGCCGGCCGAGCTTGTCGAGCACCGCGCGCTCGGATGCCAGCACGCTCAAGTCCGCATGGTCGAAATGCTCGTGATTGAGCAGGTCGTCGATTGCCGCCTGGAACGACGAGACATCGTGAAAGACCGCCACGGCCTCGGTGGAGGTCGTTGAATAATCGTGTTCTTGCATAGCGCGTCTCCTCTGAGAGCCGGGGCGCTGAGCCGGGCGGCACACGTTGCGAGGAGGAATAGGCGCACAGCACGGTCCGGCCAGCGCGAGCAGCGATCATATCACAAATAGGACGGAGGCGGCAGACCTATACGCGCACCATCGTCGTTGCAGCGCAGCGCAAAAGGTGTGCCCGCCTGAACACGGCACGACGCAACGCGTTGCCAGATCGGCCGAAACATCGCGTCAGCTTTGCACCAGTCACACGAATCGGACATCGTTCTGCATAGAGATTCGTGTTTCACTCGAGGTTACCAAGTTGTCGTCGGAGCCGCTCGATACTCTTCCGCTCTGCCTGTGGGCACGGCCGTCCGCGCCGCCAAGCGTGTATTTCCTGGCCGATCACCTCGATGCCGTTCTCGCAGCCGGCGAAGACATGCTGAAGGTCGACATCACCTGGGTGTCGAACGCCGCCGGGCCGCAGGAAGATACCGTTCGAGACCTGGACAGCCTCCGCGACGGCGTGGAGGAGCTGCGATCGCTCGAAATGACGATGATCGCGCGGCTCTTGAAGTCACGCGAGCGCGCCGAAGAACTGATGCGTGCCGACGCACGCCTGAAGCTGATGGCGCGCCTGTTTCTCAACGGAACCGCGCTGATCACCGACGCTCTGCCTGAACTGGGCGACGCAACGGCGTCGGACTTCAACACCGGCGATGCCATTCTCGCCTACCTTCGCGCCCGCGCGCTGCTCGCGCCGGACGCCGCAGCCCCGGAAGACAATGCCCATCTGCGCATCACCGATACGTTCCCGGTGGCGCGACGCCTGCCCCTCGGCGCCCTGATGGATCTCGTCGCGCAGTTCCTCGACACGATGGAGTTGCACCACGACATCTACACCGACCAGTGGAATCGATCGGCCAACGCCGGGGATCAGGAGAGGACGAAAGTGACTGAGAATGAAATGACGGCAGCGCCTCAGCCCGAGAAGTCAGAGGCTGCGGATGCCGCGCGCGCTGCGACGCCGCCGCGCAAAGGCTATCGCTCGCTCACCGCGGCGCTCGCCGAACTGGAAGAGCAAGAGCGCGCCAAGGACGAGACCGCCGCCGCGGCGTCCTGAACGGCGCGGGCACGAGGCCCGCACCGCAAGTTTGTGAAGTCGCTCTAGACCACCTGCACGGGCCCGTTGACCGGCGTGAGGATCAGTTTTTCCTCGCGCGTGCGGTCTGCGTTCGGCAGATCGCGCAGCAACCGCTGCCGTGGCTGGAGACCGAGCGGCGTCATGCGATCCATCAGGGCTTCGGCCACACGGCGATGCGCGCGCGACCGCGTCACGATCGGACGCACGCCGCGCAGCTGGCGCCGCACGACGCGGCTACGCGACTGGATGCTCTTACGCTGAGCCACAACGCGCCCCGCGCCGGCCTTGCGCGACTGCGCATAACGGGGGCTGCGCGATTGCGCGTAACGGGCGCCGCGCGCCTGCCGCCGCGATGCGACGGTGGAACGGCGCGCGCCGTTTTTGCGCGCCAAGTGCGCCTTGCGCTTCGAAGCGATGCGCTTGGCCTTGGCATCGAGGCGCTTCTGGACGGTCTTCATCACGGGCTTAGCCGGCGCCTTCGCGATCGCGGCGACGACGACCTCGGGCACCTCGATGGCAAGCTCGTCCTGAGCGATGTTTGCCGTCAGCGCGGTGCTTGCGTCGCCCACATGCGTCAGCAGCGTCGTCGGCATCTCGTCGAACGCGCGCATCACGGCGAGACTCAGCAGCGCCTCGTCCATGCTGTTGTACTGACCCATCGGGCCGGGCACGGCGTTGTAGCGGCGATGGCGGCGATACGTGGCCTCGGCGGCCGTCGGCGCATCGAGCACGTGAACCTTCAACTGCGCCACGCCGACTGGCTTGAACCCCAGCGCTTCGGCAGCGGCGCGCGAGACGTCGAGCGTACGCCCGCCCCAGTAGGGCCCGGCGTTGTTGACGCGCAGCACCGCGGCCGTTTTCGACTGAGGCGACCAGACCAGCAGCGTCGTGCCGTCGGGATAGATCGGGCTTGCGGCATTGTCCGGCGCGCCGGGCCGGAACACTTCACCGGACGACGTCAACCCGCACGGATTGAGCGTGTCGTTCTTGCAGTCGTCGTAGAACGACGCTTGAACCAGCTCCCGGCTGCCCACCAGGCTGCTCGTTTCGGAGATCGTTTTCACCCGGTGGCAGGTGCCGTAGTAGCAATAGGTCGAGCCAGGTGTTTTGGCTTCGGCGGAAGTCGGAAACGATAGCGATGCCAATCCGGCGAAGCCGGTACTCACCAACGCGACGAGAGACAACGTCAAGCAATGCTCGGCCCGCCGCGTTTTCACGCGGACGTCCGAGCCCCCAGCCATGATCATCGGGTGCTCCACTTTTTGTTTTCGCGATGCGCCCGTGGTTGTCTCCCGTCATCCGTTTTTCAGATCGCGAGATCTGCGAATGACGAGGCCCACGTTTGAGCGCACAACGCACCCGATAGCCGTAGAAAGTGGCATTCCGACCCGGCGAATTGCCGCAGCAACAGAAGAGTCAGAGTTGCGAGAGTTTTAGCTTCAGCTGCTCAAATGCTGTCTGAAGTTCAATTTCGTCCGTCGAGCGCAAAACGAGCTCCGTGCGGAAGCGGCCGTCGCCGAACGAGGGGTAGCTTCCCATGCTCACGTTCGGAAATGCGGCCTGATGTGCGGAGAATGTTTCGGCGATATCACCCTCCGGACGGTCGACACCCAGGCTCATCGAATGCATTTTGCGGCCGGTCTTCAATCGCGCTGTCACGGCAGTCAGCATCGCCTGCATCACCAGCGGCACGCCCGCCATCACGATGACGTTGCCGATCATGAAGCCGGGTGCGATCGAGACGGAATTGGCGATCAGTTCGGCACCATCCGGAATGCGCGCCATTCGCAGCCGCGGGGGCGTCAGTGTCATGCCACGCTTTTCGTAGTGCGGCTGCAGCAGCGCCAGCGCGCGCGGATCGACGTCGATCGAGACCCCGAACGCTTTCGCGATGGCATCCGCCGTGATGTCGTCGTGCGTCGGCCCGATGCCGCCGGTGGTGAAGAGATATGTGGAACGCGCGCGCAGCTCGTTCACCGCGGCGACGATCTCGTCCTCGACGTCCGCAACCACGCGCACCTCGCGCAGGCGAATGCCGATCGCCGTCAGATGCTCGGCGATGGTGCCGATGTTCTTGTCTTTGGTGCGCCCTGAAAGGATCTCGTCGCCGATGACGAGCAGCGCCGCCGTAATGATGGAGTCGTCCTGCGCCACGAAGCCTCGCACAGCTGAGAATGCGGCTCCGTCTTACAACGGCAGACCGCTCATATCCATCACTCCCGCAGTGCAGAATCCAGTAGCCCGGCTCCAGCGACAGCCGCTAAGAAGCCGCATGAAGTTTCCGACCCCCCTGAAACGCGGCCGCCTCGTTCAGCGATACAAGCGGTTCCTGGCCGACGTCATACTCGATGACGGCACCGCGATTACCGCCTCGTGCCCCAACACCGGCTCGATGCTCGGCTTGACGGCGCCCGGATCAACCGTCTGGCTCTCGGAGACGGCCTCGGCCACCCGCAAGTATGCCCACACGTGGCACCTCGTCGAAGACGATCTCGGCCAAGGGCCAAGCCTCGTCGGCATCGATACGGGGCTGCCCAACAAGATCGTCGCCGAGGCGATCGCCGCAGGTGATGTTCCGGAACTCGCCGGCTACGCTACCCTGCGCCGCGAGGTGAAGTACGGCGTCGCCAGCCGCATCGACATTCTGCTGGAGGATCCGGTGCGTGGCCGCTGCTACGTCGAGATCAAGAATGTCCACCTCTCGCGAACGCCCGGCCTCGCCGAGTTCCCCGACTGCAAGACCGAACGTGGCGTAAAGCACCTCGGCGAGCTCAGCGAAATGGTCCGCCAGGGCCACCGCGCCGTGATGGTGTACCTCGTTCAGCGTAACGACGCGGAGCGCTTCGCGTTCGCAGCCGATCTCGATCCCGCCTATGCCAAGGCCTTCGTCGCGGCGAAGAACGCGGGCGTCGAAGCGCTGGCCTATTCCTGCCGGCTCAGCCCGTCCGAAATCGCCATCGGGCGCAGCCTTCCGATCGCGTCATAACGCGCGTGGTCCGCCGGGCGGTTTCTTCGTATAAAGCATTCATTAACGATCCCAGCCCGGCCACGCACAGCGCGGCCGTGAGCAGAAAGCCGGTTGGGTCTGGAGGAATGCCCATGTTCACCCGCCGCCAGTTTGGCTTCACCGGCGTTGGTGCGGCCTTTGCCGGTCTTCTCACCGGCTCCGCGCGTGCCGCGAAGTTCGAGATCGAAAAGACGGACGCCGAGTGGCGCTCCCAGCTTTCGCCCGAACAGTTCAACGTGCTGCGCAAGCACGCGACCGAGCGTCCGCGCTCCAGCCCGCTCGACAAGACCTACGATCCCGGCACCTATCAGTGCGCCGGGTGCGACCTGCAGCTCTTTGCCTCGGAAACCAAGTTCGACAGCGGCACGGGCTGGCCGAGCTTTTACCAGCCGGTCGACGACGCCGTCGCCACCACGACCGACTACCACCTCGTGCTGCCGCGCACGGAAGTGCATTGCCGGCGCTGCGGCGGCCACCTCGGCCACGTCTTCGAGGACGGCCCGAAGCCGACCGGCCTGCGCTACTGCATCAACGGTGTGTCGCTGAAGTTCGTGCCGAAGGCACACTGAAGGCGCACGCGAAGAGTGTGCCGGACGGTCAAATCCGCCCGGCACACCGGATCGCTATTCCGCCGCCTGCGCATGCGCGGCCAGCACCTGATCGGCCAGCCGGCCCGTCAATTCCGACAAGTGATCGAACTTCGCCGTGTACGTGCCGACACCGGACGTCAACGAACGCAGCTCGACGATCAGGTCGTCCATCTCGGATGCCGGCATGCTTGCCTGAACCACATCCCAGCCCGGCCAACCCTCCCGGCTGTCGAAGCCCAGGATCTGCCCGCGGCGTTGCGAGATGATGCCGTTCACGCGCGCCGTGGCCTCGGACGGTACGGCAATCTCGACGGACATGATCGGCTCCAGCAGCACGGGGCTGCATTGCGACATGCCATCCGACATCGCCAGTCGCCCGGCCTGGCGGAACGCCATGTCCGAGCTGTCGACCGTATGATACGAGCCGTCGAGCAGCGTCACCGACACGTCCACCACGGGGAAGCCCAATGGCCCGTGCTGGAGATAGTCCTTCACGCCGTTCTCGACCGACGGGAAGAACTGCTTGGGCACCGCGCCGCCCGTTACCTTCTCGGCGAAACTGAAGCCCTCACCGCGGCCTGCCGGCTGAATGTCGATCACGACATCGCCGAACTGGCCGTGCCCACCGGATTGCTTCTTGTGCCGGCCGCGCACTTCCACGCCCTTGCGGATCGTCTCCTTGTAGGGCACGCGCTGACGCTGCCGCTCCACCGTAACGCCGAACTTGCGCGCTAGGCGCTCGAACGCGACGCGCAGGTGCATCTCGCCCTGCCCCTTGAGCAGGATCTGATGCGTATCCTGGTTGTGCTCCAGCTCGAGCGAGGGGTCTTCCTCCATCAGCTTGGCAAGCGCGGCCGACAGCTTCACCTCGTCTTTGCGGTCCTTCAGCCCGATGCCGACGCCGAAGACCGGTATCGACGGCGCAGTGCGCTTCACGGCGACGATGCCGCCCTTGTCCGCCGTTACGGTCTCGCCGGTCTTGATGCTTTCCAGCCGCCCGAAAGCAACCGTGTCGCCCGCCTTGGCGGCTCCGCGCTTCACCGCTTCCTCGCCCTTCATCGTCATGATGCCGGCTGCCCGATCTTCCGAGCCCGAAGAACTCGTCAGCGTCGCGCCATCCGCGATTTCGCCTGTCAGCACGCGCGCAAGCGATAGTTTTCCGCCGTGCCCCGTGTAGATCGTCTTGAAGACATAGGCGCTGGACTTGGCGTTCTCGAGTTTCAGCCGTTTGGCCGTTTCCTGGACGAACGGCACCAGATCGG
>JAKAXS010000156.1 GCA_021816505.1 Pseudomonadota bacterium | reverse complement strand
CCGATCTCCGAAACAAGCAACGCGCCGGGCGAGCGACGACGATGCCGAAAAGCAGCCTGCCGTGGCACTCGGCCCCTATGCCGCTCAGCCTCGGGAGGCGGCCGTCGCGCTCGACTGCTGACCGTTGTTCGCGCGAACACACTCGCAACCGCATGCTTGCCACGATATATTTCGGCGGAAAGCTGTAGGCGGCGGTGATGGCTCAGAAGGCGATTGCGACAGACGTACGATACTCCGGTGGGCTCGACGTTTCACGTTTCGCCCCACGGCACGCGCGCGCGCTGGATGAAGCGCTCGCCTACCTAGGACAGTCCGACACCTTCCATCGGCTGCTGAGCAGACTTGCCGCCAGCGGCAACATCGTCTTTGTCGAATATCACCCCGCTCACACCAAGTTCCTGTTCCACAACCCGCGCAATCTGCGCATTCAGTGGAACCCCTGCCTCGCGTTGCACGACGCAACAGGCAGGCTGACGCCGGCACTGCTTCTGGCCCACGAGCTTGGCCACGCTCAGTTCACCGCAGACGAGCGGGCAGCGATGCTGCGCCGCGACCGGCCTCAAGGGTTCCAATGCGAAGCCTATGGCGTCGAAGAGGCCGCGGTGATCGCGACCGTCGAGCAGCCGATCGCCGCGGAACTCAACGCCGCGCGCAGCCGTGCCGGGCTGACGCCGCTCGAAACCGCGTGTCGCTGCCAGCATCAGTTGGGCCGGATGATCGAAGTCGCCGGGCCGCTCGCCTCCGCAACAGCATCGCCGGCATTAACTGTCGCTTGAGCCACACCCTTAGGGTCAGGCATTACGCCCCGTTGACGGTGTGCCGCGCGGGCCCTACGGTCCGCCCCCATGACGTGGTTCCGTGCCAATCGCCGTCGGCTTACGCTCTTCAGCGCGCTCGTTCTCGCGCTGCAGACGCTTGCCGTGACGATTGCGACGGGTGCGAATGCTGCGGCCGCATCGGCCGAAGGCTCCAACCTCGTCATGATCTGTACGGCCAACGGCGTGCAGATGATGGACCTCAGCAATCCTGACGCCGAGCCGGTTCCGGTCAACGGCGAGCATCAGTGTCCGCTGTGCATCGTCGGCTGTGCCAGCTGCGCGGCTCCTGCGCTCCCGCTGTTGATGGTGGCTATCGCCATCCTGGTGCCTGCCGCGACAGAGGGCGTGCCTGAAGTCGAGCCCGGCGCGAGCCCGGCGCCCCCATCGCTCATATCAAAGTCGACATCCCCCCGCGGTCCCCCGGCCCTGGCCTAGTCGGCGCGTCGTTGCGCCTCGCACCAGCCAGACCATCCAAAATCCAGGGATCCTAAGGGGACTTTCCATGCGTTTCGTTTCAGCGCGCATCGCGGGATGCGCCGTTGTACTCACTCATCTTTCGGCCGACGCCATCGCTCAGACTGCGGCTCCAGCAGCATTGCCCGCGATCGAAGTCACCACGAAGAAACAGTCAGGCAAGGCCAGGCCGAAGAAGGCGATCGCGGCAACGCCCAAGGAAGCTTCCTCTGCCGCTCCGGCTACGGCAGGCGCGCCGCTGACCGGCTCGCCCGCGCAACGCACGGGCGCGCTGACGGCGCCCAACACCGCGGAAGCGCGCGCCGAGATCCAGCGGACGCCCGGCGCTGTCTCGCTGGTGCCCGACACCGCCTACAAGGCATCGACACCTGCCACGACGATCAAGGACGTGCTGGACTATACGCCTGGCGTCTTCGTTCAACCCAAGTGGGGCGAGGATACGCGCCTGTCGATCCGTGGTTCCGGCCTCTCCCGCAACTTCCACGGTCGCGGCGTGTATCTGCTGATGGACGGCATCATCCCCGTCAGCACTGCGGATGGGTCGAGCGACTTCCAGGAAATCGATCCGACGGCCTATCGCTACATCGAAGTGTTCAAGGGCGGCAACGCGTTGCGCTACGGCGGCACGCAACTGGGAGGCGCGATCAACTTCGTCATGCCGACCGGCTACGACAGCGATACGTTCGGCGCCCGCGTCGACGTTGGCAGCTTCGGCTTCCGCAAGTCGTCCGTCAGTTCCGGCGGCGTCTACGGCAACACCGACTATTTCATCACCGGCACATGGCAGGAGCAGGAAGGCTTCCGCGACCACTCCGACGCCTGGAGCGTGCGCGGCGCCATGAACGTCGGCTATCGCATCACGCCCGATATCGAGACGCGCTTCTACCTCAACGCCAACCAGGTCCGGCAGGACATTCCCGGTGCGGTGACGAAGAGGAATGCGCTCAACAATCCGGAAGGCGCGTTTGTCAATCCGGCACCCAGCGTCAACGGAAACGACAACGTCGACCGTGACTTCGAACGCAACCTGGATACGTTCCGCGTCGCCAATCGCACCGCCATCCGCCTGGGCCCGGGCACGATGCTCGAGGCTGGCGGCTTCTTCTTCGATCGCCAGCTCGATCACCCCATCTCGATCGTCATCGACCAGGACACGCAGAACTACGGTGGCTTCGCCCGGCTGACCAACGACAGCGTCATCGGCGGCTTCCGCAACCTGTTCACAGCCGGCGTCACCGTTCACAACGGCGAAACGCACGGCCGCATCTTCGCCAACGTGCGCGGACAGAAGGGCGCGTTGTCGACGGATACCAACCAGATTTCGGACAACACCGTCGTTTACGCCGAGAACTCGTTCTTCGTTCTGCCAACCGTCGCCCTCGTCGGCGGCCTTCAGTTCGTCGACGTGGTTCGCGAGCAGGAAGACTTGCTTCCGTTCGTGGCTGGCGATTCGTCTTACACGGCGGAGTTCGACTTCTGGAATCCGAAGGGCGGCATCGTGTGGGACATCACGGCCAACGCGCAAATCTTCGGTAACGTTTCTAAAAGCGGCGAGGCACCGACCTTCAACGAAAGCAATCCCACCGATCCGCTGGTTCTGCTGAAGCCGCAACGCGCGACGACATATGAAATCGGCACGCGCGGTGCCTATCCCAACCTCCGGTGGGAGGCGGCGATATACAGGTCCAACATCCAGAACGAATTCCAGTGCCTGACTGTCGGTCAGTCGCAGTGCAGCCAAACGAATGCCGACGATACGATCCATCAAGGCATTGAACTGGGTGGCGGCCTTGCGGTGTGGCAGGGCATGCTCGCCAGCGGCTCCAATCCCGATAAGCTCTGGCTCAACCTTGCCTACACGTTCAGCGACTTCCGCTTCGACGACGACACGCTTTACGGCGACAACGAGCTTCCGGGCGCTCCTCGTCACTACGTGCGCGCCGAACTGCTCTATCGTCATCCCTCGGGCGTCTTCGCGGGACCGAACGTCGAGTGGGTGCCGGAAGCCTACTACGTCGACAACGCCAACACCTTCATGTCGGAAGAGTATGCGATCTGGGGTGCCAAGATCGGCTACGAGAACGAGCGCTTCTCGGCGTACATCGAAGGACGTAATCTCTCCGACAAAGCCTATGTCTCATCGGCGAGCATCTCCGACAATCTCAACGGCAACGACGCCAATGTCTTCGAACCGGGAACCGGTCGCGCGATCTACGGCGGCGTAAGCGTGAAATGGTGACACACATGCACAAGCGAAATTTCAAACGATCGATGGGCTTCGTCTCGACCGTCGTCCTCTCGCTCGTTGCCGCGGCATCGCTGGCAAAGGCGCATGCGGTGCTGGAGCAGCGCGAGGCCAAGACCGGCGCAAGCTACAAGGCCGTCGTCAAGATTGGCCACGGCTGCGACGGATCGGCGACGACCACCGTCAGCGTCGAGATCCCCGAGGGTGTCATCGGCGTCAAGCCAATGCCCAAGCCGGGATGGACCATCAGCACGGAGCGCGCGGCCTACGCCCGCGCCTACAAGCACTATCACGGCGATCTGACCGAAGGCGTTCGCCGGATCACGTGGCGCGGCGGTCCGCTGCCCGACGACTTCTACGATGAGTTCGTTTTCTCCAGCTTCATCGCCCGCGAGATCCCCGGCGACCAGACCATTTATTTCCCGGTGACGCAGACGTGCGAAACGGGGCAGCTTGCCTGGGTCGAGATTCCCGCTGCCGGCCAGGATGCGCACGCGCTCAAGGCGCCTGCCGCCAGCCTCAGGCTGGTTGCCGCCAAAACGGCGGGCGCGACAGGCTCGACTGCGCCTGCAGGCCCCATCCGCGTCGAACAGCCCTGGTCGCGCGCGACACCCGGCGGCGCCAGCGTTGCGGCCGGTTACGTCAAGCTCACCAACACCGGCAAGGAGCCGGACCGGCTGACCGGCGCCACGTTCGAACGCGCCAAGAGCGTCGAGATCCACACGATGACGAACGACGACGGCGTCATGAAAATGCGCCAGCTGCCGGATGGCATCGAGCTGCCGGGCGGCGGTACCGTGGAGTTGAAGCCCGGCGGGCAGCATTTGATGATGATGGGCCTAACCGAAGGCCTGAAGGCCGGCGAGTCCGTGAACGGCAAGCTCACGTTCGAGAAGGCCGGCAGCGTCGACGTGACGTTCGCGGTTGCCCCGTTGGGTGCCGACGCGCCCGCGGCAAGCGGACACGAGCATCATCAGCACTAGCGTGCTTCGTCTATGGTCCGCAGCCGGTCGGCGTCAGCGCCGGATCAGCTGCGGGCCGATGTCGCTCAGGGTCTTGCAGCCCGTCAGGGCCATCGCGATCTCGAACTCGTCGCGAAGAATGCGCAGCACGTGGGCAACGCCCAGGGCGCCGTTGACGGCGAGACCATAGACGATGGGCCTGCCGACGAGCACGGCGGATGCACCGAGCGCGAGCGCCTTCAGCACGTCCGTGCCGCGCCGGATGCCGCCATCCAGCAGAACCGGCACCCGGCCTCCCACCGCAGCGGCGATATCAGGCAAGGCATCGATCGTCGCGATCGCCGTGTCGAGCGTCCGCCCGCCGTGATTGGACACGATGATCCCATGTACGCCGGCGTCGACAGCCTCGCTCGCGTCCTGCGGCGAGAGAATGCCCTTCAGCACGACAGGCAGCTTGGTCTGGCCGAGCAGCCAGGCAACGTCATTCCAAGTCGGTGCCGCCGCCATGAAGTGATCGAACACGGCGCTGTTGCCGTCCTTCAGCGGCTCGACGCTGGGAACAGGCAATCCGCGCAAGTTCACCGGCTCGACGCTGTCCGGCAAGCGAAAGCCCACGCGATGCTCGCGATTGCGCACGCCGTTGATGGGTGCATCGACGGTGAGGACCAGCACTTCGAAGCCCGCAGCCTCGGCACGGCGAACGAGCTGAAGCGTCGCGTCGCGCGCGGGCTGCATGTAGAGCTGAAACCAGCGGCACGTCGCGCCGGCCTTGGCTGCATCCTCCATCGCGACGCTTGCCTGCGTGGAGAGAACCATGCCGGCATCCTGCGCGTCGGCCGCCATCGCGGTCGCGATATCGCCGTCCGCATGCGCGAGTTTCTGGTGCGCCATCGGCGCGACGAAGATGGGGTGTCGAAAAGCGCGGCCGAACAGCTCCAAGCGCGTGTGGCCTCCGGCGCCGCCGCGAAGCATGCGCGGAACCAGCTCCAGTTCGTCGAAACGGCTGCGATTGCGCCGCAACGTGATCTCGTCGGCCGATCCGCCCGCGAAGTAAGCCCACGCGTTCGCGTCCAGGCGCTGCTCGGCCATCCGCTCATAGTCGGCGAGGCAGACGGGAGATTGTGGAGCTGAGGCCATCAGCCCTCAGGTCTCGGCCCACTGCCGCAGCAGGTTGTGATAGATGCCCGTCAGCTTGACGACCGTGGGATCGTCGTGACCGCGATCGACCGTCAGCGTCTGGATCGACTGATCGAGATCGAACAGGATGCGGCGCGCTGAATCATCCCGGATCAAGCTCTGCAGCCAGAAGAACGACGCGACGCGATAGCCGCGGGTAACGGGCGTCACATGATGCACGCTGGTCGACGGATAGACCACCATGTCGCCGGCGGGTAGTTTCACCGACTTCGTGCCGAACACATCCTCGATCACCAGTTCACCGCCGTCGTATTCTTCAGGCTCGGCGAGAAACAGCGTGCAGGACAGATCGGTGCGCAGCCGCATGCCAGGCCCGATATGACGGACGGCACCGTCGATGTGCGCGCCGAAGAACTGGCCTTCACCGTAGCGGTTGAACATCGGCGGCAGCACGCGTAACGGCACCGCGGCCGAGACGAACAGCGGACTGCGCCCGAGCGCTTCGAGCACCATGTCGCCGAGCTCGCGGGATTGCGGTGAATCCGGCAGCTGACCGTTCTTCTTGACGCTCGCCGCCTGTGCGCCTGCTGTCGTGCGCCCGTCAACCCAATCTGCCTGGTCCATGACCTGACGGCATTTGGCGACCTGCTCCTTGGTCAGAACGTTGGGCACTTGGATCAGCACGGCGAATAGCTCCCTTTAACGAAAAACCTCCGGGCGCGAGCGCACCCGGAGGTAGCATGAATGACAACGCTGGTTAAGCCGCGTCGTACTTAGAAGTCGACGCTCGTGCTGAGACGGTAAACGCGCGGGTCGCCGAGCTGGACGCGAGATCCATCCCAGTTGCTCGAAACCGCGTACGTCTCGTTGAACACGTTGTCCACATTGAAGCGCAGCTCGACATTGTCTGTCAGATCGTAGGACACCATGGCGTTGACGACGAAGTAAGAGTTCAGCTCGCCATAACGGCCGTTGGGGATGATGCGCAGGGCATCGTCGGGTCGGCCCAAGTAAGACTCGCCAATGTAGAGGAAGCCGCCGCCGACCGTCAGCTTGTCGCTGACGTCGTACGTCGTCCAAAGGTTGGCGAAGAAGTTTGGCGTAAATGACAACTGGTCTCCGTCGGTCGAAGATCGG
>JAKAXS010000155.1:2139-6778 GCA_021816505.1 Pseudomonadota bacterium | reverse complement strand
GATCTATCACGCCGACCGCCCAGATGAAGGCGCTGGTGACGTTGGCGATCTGGAAGGTCGACTGCTTCATGCCGAACATGCCGGCCGCCAGCGGAATGACGCCGCGGATCGGCCCGAAGAAATGGCCGAGGAAGACGCCGGCGAAGCCATACTTCGCAAAGAAGCGCTCGCCGCGCGGGATCAGGCGCGGGTGGGTGCGAAACGGCCAGACGTCCCGCACCGAGTCCTTGAAATAGAGACCGATCCAATAGGACGTCGCATAGCCGAGCGCGCCGCCGGCACCGGCGACGAGCATGGCCGGGATCAATTCCGCGAACTGCGTTCCACCGGCCGCCAGAACCGACACGATCGCGGCGAGGATGAAGGTGGCCGGCAAAACCAGCGAGACGAGGCAAAGGCTTTCGCCGAACGCGAGCGCGAATACGATCGGAAGCGCCCAACCGGGATGCTGACGCACGAACAGGGCGACGGCGTCAGCGATCTCTTGCAGCGACATGAAGCGGTTCCATTATGAGGGCTGGCTGAAGCTCGGATGTGAGCGGCAATCGTGCCCTGAAGATGACGTAAAAGGAAAGGGGCTTCGCTCAGCCCCTGCCGCAGCGCTTCGCCTGCTCGCGGGACAGGTCGCGGCTGACTTCGCCGGCGAGGATGACGCCGCGTGCGATCTGGGCGTGTGTCAGTCGCCCGGTGCTGGCGCGGAGGACCGCGGGGGCGGCGTCAGCTTCGCGCTTGCCGTGGGCCAACTCATCGCAGCTGAGGTCGCGGCGGCGCTGGCGCAGCGCGAACAGGCGCACGCCGGATGCATGGGCGGACGCATCCGCCGGCTGCTTCACCCAGGACTTGCTCTTGTCGGCCACCATGGACCGCAGGGCCGTCTGCCGATGGGAAACGCACTGCGGGCTATCGTCGACGCAGTTCAGCGAGCTCGTCGTCGTGAAATCGGCGGGCTGCGCCGAACAACCGGCCGCCGCCGCGACGCAGAGCGCGCCCAGCGTCAGCGACAGGATGGTGCTGCAAAACCCGCTTAAGGTCATCGTCGTCCTTGTTTCCCGCCGTGCGCGTGTAGGCTCCGGCAATGGCGCGGTTAAGGCGCTTATGAGGAGAAGCCGCGGCTGCGCGCGCATTGCCCGGCCGGGTGATCCCGCAGGGTCGAACCGTCCGCTACACTCGGTGGTGAAGGTTAGCAAAGCGTTGCGCAAGCCTTAACGGCATGTTGCCCGACGTGTAACAGTGGATCAGTTGCGGACACGCAAGCTCATATTTCAACGAAGTGTTCAGCAATAAGGCGCTGTATTCACCCAAAATTTCCTCTGTTCTTTACGCATTGTAGGCATCTTGGCGGCACACTGATCGTGCGTTCGGTGCGGCAAAGCCGGCACGGCGCTGCGGAGGGGATCCGCAAGTATTGCTTACCGCTGGGGATTGTTATGGCACGCCTTGATTTCTATTCGACCGAGATGTTGGCGGGCGCCCCCGCCGCGGTTGCGACCGACGCTCTCTATGAGCTTGGCCTGATGTATTGCTCCGGCCGCAACGGCGACTATGACCTCGTCGAGGCGCACAAATGGTTCAATCTGGCGGCCATGCGCGGCAATGCGGATGCCAAGCGGCTGCGGCTTGAACTGGCGCAGGAAATGACGCGCGCCGAGATCTCGCGTGCTCAGAAGCGCGCCCGCGAGTGGCTGTCGCTGCACTAGGCTGTCGCGAAACGGGGCGACGGCGTCGCGATCAAGCGTGCGGGCTTGCCGAGTAACGCGAACGGCTCTGCGCTCAGCACTTCTTGAAGAGTGAGGACATGCAGTCCCACGACTTCTGAGCGGCGTCGCCAATGGCGCTGCCCGCCTTTTCGATGTTCTGCTTCGACTTTTCCATGAAACCCGGATTTGCGGGCTCGGCCGCGGCGGGCTCAGCCGCCGTTGCCGGCGGCGGCTTCGCGACTGGTTCTCCTGCCACATCCGGTGCCGGTGCGGGCGAGTCGTGCGGCTGGTGTTCTATGGGCGGTCCGCCAACGGCTCGCGTGCCGAGGTCACCGGGATCGATGTCGACGTTCTTGATGGACCCCAGGCACGGCGCCACGGTTGTCCGGTCGATGCTGCAGCTCTCGTGCCCGCCGGACTTCGCAAGCTGCTGTACGCACTGGAGCCACGACCTTTGGTCCGTGCCGGCGCCGTCGCGGCCGTCGTTCGTCATGCAGCGGTAGCGCGCCTCCGGGACGCTGCAGATGACACAGTACTCCGAGGCCGACGCGGCGGTGGCGCACGTGACCGTGAGGCCGATCAGAGCCAGATATTTGAGAGGGGTGCGCACAGGGGTTTTCCGGGTGGATCGAGACCACCAACAGTTACGCGCAAAGCGTGACGTTTGTATACGTTCGAAGGGTCGTCAGGGGTTATCTGGCCCTCAAAACAAGGGAAGGGCCAGCGGCTTGCCTTTGTGGCAGGGCCCCACTATACGAATGCTTCGCCGGACAGGAGACGTGGCCGAGTGGCTGAAGGCGACGGTTTGCTAAATCGTTATACGCTGTCAAGGCGTATCGAGGGTTCGAATCCCTCCGTCTCCGCCAATTGGCCTGTTTCCCCGCTGGCTTGGACTCACCTGCCGCGGTAGGCGCAGGCCCGCACGAAGCTGATCGCATTGCTCGGGTTCGAGACCTCGGCCGATCTACAAGTCTCCGTCGCCGGCTGCTGGCGGCCAGATCTAGCTCCGCCGAAAAGTCGGCAAACGCCGGTATCTCGGGAGCATGCGCACGAGAACGTCGTCGCGTATCAGAAAATGGTGGCGCAGCGCATCGGCGACGTGGCCGGCCAGCAGAAGTGCGAGGAGCCAACCGCCGAATTCGTGCAGAATCTTTAGCGCGTGCTGGGCGTCACGCTTATCCGGCAGGTCGGGGAGGACGGGTAGATGCGGAAACGGCAGGACGCCGAAAAGAAACGTGGGAATGTTGAGCGGCGACGCCGACACCACGGCCCATCCTGAGATCGGCAGCGCGATGAGCAGGACGTAGAGCGTTGCGTGGCTCACCTTCGCTGCGCGCTTTTCCCACGCGGGCATCGTGGCGGGCAGCGGTGGCGGTCTGTGCAGGACTCGCCAGAGCAGACGCAGGAGGCTGAACACCAAAATCGTGATGCCGATCGACTTGTGCCATTGATGCAGCGAAAAATGCAGATAGGAGGGTGGCTGCAGCGAGATCATCGTCCAGCCCAGTGCAAACTGGATGACGATAGCGGTGGCGGTCACCCAATGAATTGCGATGGCGACCTGGTCGTAGCGGGTCGGACCCGGCACTTCAATTCACCTCCGCCGCTCGATAACAGTATCTGATCAGTACGCAGCAGACTGTCCGTTTGGTTGGACTTAAGCAATCTGAATATCGCCTGCGATATCGGCAGCGTCTTAAAGATTGTAACGCACTTTTCTTAGGAATAGCGTTGGAAGAGGATCTGCCCGCAATGGTGCAGGGTGGAGGAGGTCAGCTCCGATGTCACGATACAGCCACGTGCAAATTTCGGCCCTGTCGCGGCTACGAGCCGCTACGGGTGTCGGCGCAGTGCTCCTCAGCCTATCGGCCGGGTTGGCGGCAGCGGAAACGACGCTCGACGTTCTCGCCGGCACGTGGCGCGGTAGCGGGGCGATACTCTTCGAAGACGGCAAGTCTGAGAATATCAGCTGCAAAGGCTACTATAGAGCCAGCCCAAACCTGAGTGTCGTCTTCCGGTGTAAAGGCTCTTCGACCAATTTCGAGCTGCGTAGCAAGCTGCTGAAGGCCGACGGTGAAAAAGTCTCGGGTGTTTGGGAGGAGCGGACGTACAACGTTACGGGCGACGCGTCCGGCACCGCGTCCGCCGGCAAACTCAATGTCCGGTTTGGTGGGAGCCTTGAAGGAAGCCTCAACGTGACGTTCACGCCATCGAGCCAGTCCGTTTCCGTTTCCATCGATACGAAGGGGACCGGCCTCAAGGGCGCAAAGCTCAGCTTCTCCCGCATGTGACGGAAGCGACCCAGAGAAGATAGCATCGAATGCCTTCAGCTAATGAAGTGCAGGGTCGGCAATTTCCTGCCCAAAGCATAGCGTTGATGTAGCCAGACCTCCCCGCTTCGGACGCGGCTTCTGCCTGCCCCTGCTACCTTTCCAAATGCCTGGCACTCACGGTGGCCGCGCGGGCGCGCAGGATGGCGGCGGCGGCGATGGCGGTGCGCAATGTCTCGAACCGGCCGGGTCCCGATAGCGGTGCGCCGAGAACCTCGCTGATCCGGGCGAGGCGCTTGTAGAGCGACTGCCGCGTCAGGCCGAGCGCCGCGGCTACGTCGGAGACGTGACCGCCGAGGTCGAGGAAAGCGTCCAGCGTCGCCAGGTACTTCGTGCCCTTGACGGCATCCTGCCGGGCGATGGCTTCGACAGGGCGCGACAGCTCCGCGAGGTCGGCATCGCTACGGTCGATCAGCAGCGAAGCGGTCGACAGCTGTTCGATGTGTACGATGCCGTTCTTCACCCCGGCCGCGGCGGCGATGCGCAGCAGCGCCGTGGCGCGCAATAGCGCAGCACTCAGATCGCCGGCGGTGCATGGCGTTCCGGCAATACCCGTGCAGCGCAAGGTCTGCTGCAAGGTTTGCCGAACTCCTTCGATCTGCGACCAGCTCG
>JAKAXS010000155.1:0-2129 GCA_021816505.1 Pseudomonadota bacterium | reverse complement strand
AGGGACTGCGAGCAGAACGTAAGCGGCGTTGGCCACCGTTCCCGCAACGGCGGGTAAATCCATCGATGCAGTCAAGCTGCGGACGACGTCCGACAGCATTTCAGGACCGCGATGCCCTTCGACGACGACGGGGATGCAGCAGTGGCGCTTGGAAACCGGAAGGCCGACGCCGCAGAGCCGGCGGATGACATCCGCGTTCGACCGGCTCTCTTCCCGCATCAGGAATTCAATCAGACTGGAGACGCGATCGACGGGGCGGGAGGTGCGCGATCGATGCCAGGCCGGCAGGGCATGTTCGCAGGCATGGGCAATCGCGGCCTGACGAACGGCGTCGTTCATAAGGGGAAGATCGGCCGTCAGCCGAACGGTGCCCCGGTAGCGAATGGGAACCAGGCAGCGGTTTGGCGCGGCGGACGGCTCTTCGGCGCCGAAGGAAAACCGCACCGGGCCGTCACAGAAGGCTTCCAGGAAAGCCAGAACCTCGGCGTCGGGATCATCCTCGTTGATGGCCGCGAACAAGCGGTTGGTACATTCCTGATAGTGCTCCACGAAGGCACGCGACGCGTTCAGCGCGTGTGTGCTCGCTTCTTCCGTTATCGCGACAAACGGGACGACACGCTCGAGAACGATCAACGGGAGGCCGTGGTCGCGGGCGGCCGTCACCATTTCCGGAGGGACCTGACTGAAGGACCTCCCGATTTCGAGAACGAGGGCGGCGATGTTCTTTTCGACGAGGGCTTCGATGTAGCGACGCTGCGTCGTCGCGCGCGCGCCGACAAGCCCGAGCCCGGTCGTCAGCAAGACTTCGCCGCCTTTGAGGAGGGGGGCAATGTCACGAACTTCGCTGGAATGAACCCAGCGGATGGGCCGGTCGAGTGCGTCGCCGCCGGCCAGCACCTTCGGTTGTCCACGCACGAGCGACGGCCAGGAGAGGAACTGCCGCACGGTAAACAACGGGAAGTTCTGCTGCTCTGGACGCATGACATTCCGACACTGAAACGAGACATTCAGTTTACGAAGTGTCCGTTGGTTGAGCAAGGCCCGCTCGTACTGTTGCAGCTGGCAAGGCAGCAATAATGCCGGCTGATAATCAGGGAGAGCGTTAAGGATGACAGGCACAACAAGCGGCCCGGGAAGCGGGGCGGAGTTTTCAGATAGCGCGGCCAATGCACTGTTACCGGTGCCGGAGCACCAGCGCACATCGAAGGTATCGCATCAGTTCTGGATCTGGGCCGGCGCGAACATCGCGCCGATCAACTGGGTGCTGGGCGCGCTGGGCATCAAACTGGGGCTAAGCCTCAGCGATGTCGTGCTGGCTCTGGTTCTGGGCAACACCATCGGCATGGTGCTGTTCGGCTTCTTCGTGCTGATGGGCCAGTCGACGGGCGTCACGCAAATGGTGCTGGCGCGCAGCGCCTTCGGCCTGCGCGGGGCGAATTTGCCGGCGATCATCCAAGGCGTCATTTCTGCCGGCTGGTGCGCCATCAACACCTGGATCGTGCTCGACCTCTGTCTCGCGCTGCTGCGCCATGTCGGCATCGAAGGCGGGTTCGGCATGAAGATCGCCATCGTTCTGGGCGTTATGCTGCTGCAGACCGTTCTGGCGGCGCGCGGGTTCAAATCGATTGCAACGTTCGAGAAGTACACGGTGCCGGTGACGATCCTGGTGCTGATCGCGATGACGATCGCCGCGTTCACGTCCTTGCCGGTCAACTGGCAGCATACCGGCAATCTCGAAGGCATTGCGCGGCTCTCGGCATTGAGCACGGTGATGACGGCCATCGGTATCGGCTGGGGCATTACGTGGTTCGCCTACGCCGCCGACTATTCGCGGTTCGTGCCGAAGAGTGAGAGCAAGGTGAAGCTCTATGCCTCGAGCGTGCTGGGGCAGTTCATTCCCGTCGTATGGCTCGGCGTGCTGGGCGCGTGCCTCGCCACGATCTCGCACACGGTGGACCCCGGGCAGCTCATCGTCGACTCTTACGGAACGCTGGCCATTCCCGTCCTGCTGTTGGTTCTGCACGGGCCGGTGGCGACGAACATCCTCAACATCTACTCGTGCACGCTGTGCGCGCAGACGATCGGCTGGAAGGCGGCACGCAGTACGATCGCCATCCTCGTCGGCGTCG
>JAKAXS010000154.1 GCA_021816505.1 Pseudomonadota bacterium | reverse complement strand
GAGAGGGAGGGATTCGAACCCCCGATACGGTTGCCCGTATGCCGCATTTCGAGTGCGGTGCTTTCAACCACTCAGCCACCTCTCCAAGCCTGCCGCGGCGGGCTCACTGGCGACCCGGAGGTCAAAGCCAGATCCAGGCGCGCTGACGCCGAGTGGCAAAATCATCGCTGCTGGAAGGCGGTCTGAATAACCGGAAGCCTGCGCCGACGCAAGCGCCCGATGCGCCCTGAAGCCAGTTCCTTCGCCCCTGCGGCCTGCGCATCCGGCGGGCAGCACCGGAAACCGGCCAAGGGCGGGCGGCCGCGGACGGATACAAACGGTAATCGCGTGTGATTAGAAGACCATACCATTGCCCCGGCGTGGCCAACCCTTGACCGCATTTGAGGTGAGTATCAGCCCCGTCAAGCCTTCAACAAGCAACGGGGTACGGTCATGAGCATTTGGGCACAGCGTGTCTTTCCTGGCGGAGCGGACGATCTCTGCGATCGCGTACAGGGCATCTTTGCGGAGATCTTCACGGCGATGGGCAGTCCCGTGAACATGCTGCTGCTCTGCGTCGAGACGCCGGAGACGACCCGATTGGTCGCCGAGCTGCCTCATCCGGTGTTGTTGCATGGGCTAGAGGGCTTCCAGCGCATCGACGCCGCCGACGTGCCCGTGGCCGGTGAATTGGTCGTCGGCTGGGAAGATCGCTTTGAACGGCAGTTTCGCTATCAGGCCGCGCCGGTTCTCTGATCGTCGTCGCTGAATGCGCTGCACCGGCAGTTGCCGCGCGTGCATCCGCAGCTTCCGCAGTATCGCTCGCTGGTCGTATAGGCGATGCCCGTCGGCGCGTTCGGTGCGTCGTCGTCCGGGCGGAACTCGAAGCCGCAGACGCGGCAGAAGTTCTCAAGTCGCTGTTCGTAGCGCTCGCAAGTCTTGCAGCGCGATTGGGCGGGCATGAGTGGTTCTCATTTTCGATCGTCCTGCCACGACATATGGCATGGCAATGCGGAGGGCGCCACCTCTGCGACGCGATACCTGTTTTGTCGTGCTCCTTATCGGAAAACTGCTGCACACTTTGTCCGGGAGCACTCTAAACGTCGCGGAAGTGGGCCACCTGATGCAGCAACTCGCCTAGCCGGGCGTGCTGCAAGGACAGGGTAAACGTGAAGCTGCCATCAGGCTCCTGGCGGTGGACGATCGTCATGGCGCCAGGAGACAGCGCGGCAGGGATCGCGATGCGCAGATCGCCCGCGCCCCACAAATACCGGCGCGAGTGAAAGACGAGTGCTGAATCGCTCACGCTCACGGCCAGCTCCATGCTGAGGCCGGCGCCGACGTATTCCTCAAGACCCGTCTCGCCGCGAAAGCGTTTGGTCGATTGGATCATCTGGGGCCGACGGCCAGGACGATCGTAGATGCGCAGCCAGCGCTGCCCTCCGAGTGCCGTATCCTCCGAGACGGCAACGACGGCGGGACCGGTGGCCCCGTTCATGGTCGGCAGGGGCGCGCCGATGCAACGCGTGACGAGCGACAGAAGACGCCCAAGCCACGACAGGCGCGTCATGCTGACGTGGCCGCGGTAAAGGACGATATCGCCGGGTGCGAGGTGCTTGGAGAAGCGCCGGCGTACGGCTTCGGGCAGCTGAAGCCACGCGGTCTCGCCCAACAGGCGTCGAAACCGCAGATCTGCCGCGGCGGCGCCATCCGGCGCGCTTTCGGAAGCAGGCGATGCGGAGACAACAGCGGAACGCATGGCGCTATCCTTTGCGGCCCTTTGGAATCAGCCGGGTGACGGCGCCGCCCATGCGGATCAATCGCAGCAGCACCGGGGAAGGAAGGCGCATGACTTCCGCAAAGCTTTTGTCGACGCCTTCCATGACGGACAGCATGTCCTTGAAGCGGGCCTTAGCCGTCGGTGACACGGCGCGATCGCGTTCGGCCTCGGCGACGCAGGCGCGCAACGTGGCGAGCGCGGGGTCGAGTTCCCGGGCCTTGCGGCCCTGCGCGATGCGGCGGATCATCTCCAGCATGTCGGCTTCGGCTTCGTAGTAGTCGCGGCGGTCGCCCATGACGGGCACGCGCTTTATCAGGTTCCAGTCGAGCAGCACGCGCAACGACGTCGAGACGTTGGAACGGGCCATGGCCAGCGCCGCGGCGATGTCCTCCGCCGTCATCGGCCGGTCGGAGACATAGAGCAAGGCGTGGATCTGGCTCACGGAACGATTGACACCCCAGGCCTCGCCCATCTCGCCCCAGTGCAAGATGAAGCGTTCCACCGCGGGCGCGGTAACACGGCTCTTGATGTCTGATATTTCTGTCATGACAGAAATATCAGACATGGTGGGTGAAACGTCAAGGGTGGGTTCGTGAAAAGACTGCCTGCTTTCGTTTCGGTGGTTCTGCTAGAATTTGCGTCTGTCGAAGCTGACTTTGGTGGCCATGACCGGACGAAACATCTTTCACGTCTACATCGACGAGAGTTCGCAGACGGGGCACGCCTTCATGGTCATCGGGGCCATCTTCTGCAGTAAGGACGCGGCGTCCGAAATCGCCGGCATGATGGACGCTTGCCTTGCCGATCACGGCCAGCGGGCGGACAAGGAGTTCCATTGGACCGAGTTGAAGGCGCACACGCTCGAGCTCTACAAAGACGTAATGGCCAGGCTGATCGGCTTCACGGTCAAGCCGCGCAAGATGCGGTATCGCGCGCTGGTCGTTGATATGCGTCAGGTGAACCACGCGCTCAGCAAGGGCCGCGACCGCGAGGCGACGCTCGCAAAGTTCATCTTCACGCTCGTGTTCGGCTTTGCCCGGAATTTCGGGCCGAACATTCGGTATCACGTGTGGATCGATAAGCGTGCCGACTCGGTTCACGATCTCGAGATGGACGAGCGGACGTTCTACGCGCTGAACAACAAGGCGAAGTCGCAGTTCGGCTGGGCGGAAGGTCCGTTTTCCGGTGTCAGGTTCGTCGACTCGAAGAAGAGCCGCCTCATCCAGGCGACCGACTTGATCACCGGTGCGATCGCTTACGAGACCAACGGGAAGCACCTGCTGGCGGATGCGTCGCGGCATCGCGTTGCGCTGCTGGAGCAGACGATTGCGTGCTCTGCGTTCCCGACGCTGGCGAAGCCGTCATCGCGATGGCCGTTCAGTTTTCAGATCGCCCACTTCGATTTCGCGAAGAGTTCCGTTGGCCGGGATTAGTTCAGGCCGCGATGGCGCGGGCCTGCGCGTCGATCAAGGCGAACAGCTGCTCGAGATCTTGCGGCCGCGACAAGCGGTGCTCGCCGTCGGGCACTTCGACCAGGGTGGCCTGGCCGCCTTCGACGAAGCTCAAGAGCTCGCGCGCGTGCGCTGCGGGGACGTCCTTGTCCTGCAGGCCCTGCAGGATCGCAATCGGCCGCCCCGGGTTGAAGGGCTGGCGCGCGAGGAGATGCTCACGTCCGTCCTCGATGAACCGGCGCGTGATCCGGTAGGGCTCGCCATAGTCCGAGGGGCGCAACGTGTAGCCTTGGTCCATGATCTCGCGGCGCGCCTGCTCGGGAAACGCTTTCCACATCAGTTCCTCGGTCAGATCCCAGGCGGGCGCGATCAGCACGAGCCCGCGCAGGCGTTCGGCTTCGCGGGCGTCGTTGGTGACGAGATGACGGAGCAGCAGGAGCGCGACGTGGCCGCCCGTGCTGGAACCGACGACGATCTGCGCTCCGGTGGTCAGTTCGGAAAAGACGGCGATCGCTTCCTCCAGCCAGTCGCCGATGGTGGCGTTCTCGAACATGCCTTCGGATTGCCCGTGGCCGGAATAGTCGAAGCGGGTGTAGCCGTAGCCGCGTTCGGCGGTGAAATGGGCCAGCGCCTCGGCCTTGGTGCTCACCATGTCGGACTTGAGGCCGGCGAGCCAAAGGATGCCCGGCTGGCCGGTTTTTCCCGGCTGGCTGAGGTAGGCGATGCGGCGCCGCGTCGTCTCGCTGCCCACCTCGACGAATTGCACTTGCGGTCCGCTCATCTTAGAAGGGCATCCTCAGTTGATCTTGTGCATTGGAAGTCCCGCTTGAAGCGCCCGACGATACTGCAGATCGTGCCCGAACTCGATACCGGCGGTGCCGAACTTTCGGCCGTCGAGATCGCTGGAGCTATCGTGCGCGCCGGCGGGCGGGCCATCGTGCTGACGCAGGGCGGGCGGCTCGCCGATCGCGTGACCGAGGCGGGCGGCGAGCTTGTCGATTTCCCGGCGGCGACGAAGAATCCCGCGCGCATCTGGTTGAACGGAAATGCCATCGCAAACATCGTAACGCGGGAAGGCGTCGACTTGATCCACGCGCGCAGCCGGGCGCCGGCGTGGAGTGCGCGGTTCGCGGCGCGGGCCACGCGCAAACCGTTCGTCACCACGTATCACGGCGCCTATGGCGAGAAGAATGCCATGAAGCGCGTCTACAATCGCGTGATGGCCGACGGCGATATCGTGATCGCCAATTCCAAGTACACGCGCGACCTTATGCGATCGCGCTACGACACGCCCGAAGGCCGGATTCGCGTCATCTATCGCGGCGTGGACGGCGACGACTTCGACGCGGCCGCCATCCCGGCAGAGCGCACCGAGGCGTTGCGGCGTACCTGGGGTGTCGGCGCGGATGCGCGGGTCATCCTCCAGGCGGCTCGCCTGACGGAGTGGAAAGGCCAGAGCGTTCTGATCGCCGCGACGAAGCTGCTGCATCAGCTGGGCCGGCTCGGAGATGCGGTCGTGGTGCTGGCAGGCGATGCGCAGGGCCGCGACGGATACGAGACGCAGATTCGGCAGGAGATCGCCGGCGCCGGCCTCGGTGGGCGGGTGCTGCTCGTCGGCCACGTGGCGGACATGCCGGCCGCCTATTCGGCAGCCCATCTCGCGATCGTTGCATCGACGCAGCCGGAGGCGTTCGGACGTGTCGGGACAGAATCGCAGATCATGGGGTGCCCGGTGATTGCGACGGCGATCGGCGCGCCGCCGGAGACCGTACTGGCCACCCCTGCGGTACCGGAGGATCAACGGACGGGGTGGCTCGTCCCTCCCGGCGATGCCGTTGCGCTCTCCGAGGCGATATCGGATGCCTTGGCGCTCACACCCGAGGAGCGGACCAGCCTCGGCCAACGGGCCAGGGCCCATGTCCTCGGGTCGTTTACGCTCGATGCCATGAAGCGCCAGACGCTGGCCGTCTACGACGAGTTGCTGGGGACACACATGGCCCAAACCTTTGACGCCGCGCACCGTTAGACGGGCGCTGCCGCTTGACTTAGCCCGCAATCTTACCGATCTTGCGTGCCGCCGCGCTTTGCGGTGCAACTTCCGCTTGGCAACAGCCTGCGGGGGTGCTTTGCCATATGTATACGTAAGTTTCACGCCAAAGGCGTTTCACGAGCGTCCGAAGCAACAACAGGAGACTGCACCATCCGCAAACCTATGCGCAGCGCGCCAGAGCGCGAACCGCAGGGCCCACGCATCAACGATGCGATCCGCGCCCGCGAAGTCCGACTGATCGATGAAAATGGCCAGAACGTTGGGGTCGTGCCGCGCACGGATGCCCAAGAGCGCGCCGTCACCGCCGGTCTCGATCTGGTCGAGATCTCTCCCGATGCGGAGCCGCCGGTCTGCAAGATCCTCGACTTCGGCAAGTACAAATACCAAGAGCAGAAGAAAGCCGCGGAAGCGCGCAAGAACCAGAAGATCGTCGAGATCAAAGAGATCAAGATGCGTCCTGGTATCGACGATCACGATTACGACGTGAAAATGCGAGCCATCCGGCGCTTCTTCGAAGAAGGCGACAAGGTAAAGGTGACGCTGCGGTTCCGCGGGCGCGAGATGGCGCACCAGGAGCTGGGCATGAACGTGCTGAAGCGCGTGAAGGCCGACGTCGAAGGCATTTCCAAGGTCGAGAGCGAACCACGCTTCGAAGGCCGCCAGATGATCATGGTGCTGGCTCCGAAATAACGGCGGGGCGTTCGCGCCGCGCCGCTTGATGATCAATTTGTACGCACGGGTCAGGCAATCGTCTGGCCCGTTTTGCTTTGCGCTTGTTGCGCTCATATCTGCTGCCCGGCAAAGCTCTGCAGTTCTTCTTCGTTTGGCTTCGCGCCGGGCTGCCTATCATCCGCCCTGAGAATTTCATGTCTTCGTGCCGGTTCGAGCCGCCGCGTGGGCATTGCCATGTCGAAAGGAGCGCGCATGACGGCTTTGGAAATCGTCCCAGATCAGGATCCGGTGCTGGCGACCTGGGCGTTGCGGCGCATCGTCGACGATCTGGCGGACTCGCGCAGGCGCGTGCGCGCAGCCGATCCCAGGCAGTTCTACGTCGCCGATCTTCCGTCGCCGGAAGCGGTGGCGGAGGTTCTCACCGGGTTGCGCTCAGCCTTGTT
Source organism: Pseudomonadota bacterium (assembly GCA_021816505.1). Lineage (GTDB taxonomy): Bacteria > Pseudomonadota > Alphaproteobacteria > Rhizobiales > Hyphomicrobiaceae > JAKAXS01. The sequence continues at coordinate 418 of JAKAXS010000154.1, read as the reverse complement.
TCCACGCCATGCCGGCGGGCAGGACGGCACCGACCAGGGGCTGGACTACTTCGTCGGCTATACGCTGAACAAAGCGCTGCGAACGCTCGTCGATCAGATCAAGCGTGAGCTCAAGGCCGATGCCGCGCACAATCGCAGCGACCGCGCGGCCAACGATGGCGCGACTGCCATTGTGCGCGAGTTCGCCGAACGGCTGCCGACGATCCGCGATCTGCTGGCGACCGACGTGCGCGCGGCGTTCGAAGGCGATCCTTCAGCCAAGAGCCCCGAGGAAGTGCTGTTGAGCTTCCCGGGCGTCAACGCAGTGATCCATCATCGCCTGGCGCATGCGCTCTACGATCTTGGTGCGCCCGTCGTGGCGCGCATCATCGCCGAGCGTGCGCACGCCGCCACGGGCATCGATATCCATAGATCGGAA
>JAKAXS010000153.1 GCA_021816505.1 Pseudomonadota bacterium | reverse complement strand
GCCGATGGCGCGGCTGGTCTTGAGCGACCAGGCAACGTAATCGCGGATCGTCGATGACGAAGCCTTGTCCCGCAGCAGACCAAGCAGAATATCGTCGTTGCCGATCACCGTCAGCGCGGCGCGATCGACGTAGGGCACGCATTCCAGTTCGGCGTGCGTGGCGATGGCGTCGCTCGGTGCCACGGCCGGCTCGACGACCAGCGTGTAGCCCATGGCGGCATACAGTGCCCCGGTGGAGAACACGTCGAACGGAGCACCCGTCCACTCGGTCATCGGCTTTTCGACGTCGGCATAGCGTTCAGGCAGCAGGATGCGCGCGGCCGCCGTGTTGGCGCCGACCACGTGAGTATGCACGTCGATGGCGCCCGCCATGACGACGCAGCCCTTGGCATCGATCGTCTCGACATTGCGCGGATCTGCCGGCGCGTCGACGATGCGGCCGTTGCTGATCCAGACGTCACCAACTTCGTCGCGCTTGTGCTCGGGATCGATGACCCGGCCGCCGCGAATGCAAATCAGGCTCACGCGCGCATCTCCTTGCCGGCGAATTCCGATGTGATGGCGCGCAGGACCGACGCTGCCGTGGGGCGCGAGCTTTGCTTTGCCGGCGTGATCGCCGCGAACGTGCCCAGTTCGGCCGGCTCGATGATCGCGGCGTGATCGACGCCGGCCACACCCGTTTCGATCTGTGCGCCGACGCCGCGCAGCGGCTGGCGATGCGACGAGATCACGACCACGCGTGGCGCCTTGCTCACCCAGTCCGGCACCGGGCGCTCGGACGCGGACGCCCAGACCACGAGATCTGCTTCGCCGCGCTTGACGACGTTGGCCGCGCCGAACAGCCAAGGATCGTGCTGGGCAACGCTTTTCACGAATGAAACCGGAGGCGGCAATCGCGTCAGCGCCAAACTCATGCGGATGAGTTCACCCTGACCGGACGCGATGCCGAGCGGCAGCGCCGTCCATCGCGTCGTCACCGAAAGATCCTCGATCAGCCCCGCAAGGGCGAAGCCGGTCAGTTCGTCCAGTGCGCCGGAGGAGAAAGCCGCCACGCCGTACTTCGCCGACTTCAGCTTCTCGGCATAGCCGGCAAGCGCCTCACTGGCCGCGACGGGCCGGCCGGCGACGAGTGCGCGCAGCGTGCCGACGGTCTCGAACGCCGGAGCGTTGCCGGTATCGATCACGTTGAGGCCGGCCACGTTCGGAGCGGTGGACTTGGGCCCGATATAGTAGAGCGCGCGTCCCGGACGCTCGGTCAGTTTGCGGAAGGCTTCGTCGTTCGTCAGGTTAGGGCTGAGCGATCCCATCAGCAGAACGGCGTCGGCGCGCAGAACGGCTTCGCCTTGCGTCGTGCCGAGCCAGCCTTGATCCTGCATGAGCCGCACGTTCGTCGGCTCCGCATGATCGAGCACGGCCGCGCTCGCGCGCGCCAGATCAATGGCGGCCGCGGCACCTGCCAGATCAATCGCGTCGATGACGATGAGCGGCTGCCGGCTTGCGCCCAGAAATTTGGCAATAGCAGCCGTCGCGGCGTTGAAATCCGCTTCCTTGCCGTCGATCCAACCGGTCATGCGTGAGGATTCTCTTGTCCTGGATTGGGGCGGCACAACAGCACGTGTCGCGGACCCTGACAACTGCAACGTTCGACTTTGGTAGGAGCGATTTGGCGCGGGTGCTTCGCGCCTGCCGCGATTGCCAGGGGATTGGTCTGTCTTATATGTTTTGCGTTGGCGCGCCCGGAATTTCCGTTGCGCTACAAGAAACCTGGAGGAGACAGATGGTAAGAGCCGTAGCGTTCTGGTGTGCCGTTGTTGCGGCCCTGGCAGTCGCACTGCCGGCGTCGGCACACGGACCGACGCGCAAGAAACACGCCGAGACGATCGAAATCAACGCGCCGGCCGACAAGGTCTGGGCGGCGATCGGCAACTTCGCGGACTGGAGCTGGCACCCCGCGGTCGAGAAGACCGAGGCGACCGGGAACGCCGTGGACGCCACGCGCGTGCTGACGCTGAAGGGCGGCGGCAAGATCACCGAGAAGATGCTGAAGCGCGACGACGCCAAGCGCACGATGAGCTACGAGATCACGGAAGTGGACGTGAAAGTCCTTCCGGTGAACCAGTACTCGTCCACCGTTACGGTCACGGGCGACGACAAGACCAGCAAGGTCGAATGGAAGGGCGCCTTCTATCGCGGCTTCATGCAGAACGATCCCCCGCCGGAGCTGAACGAGGAAGCCGCGATCAAAGCGGTCAGCGGCGTCTACAAGTCGGGCCTCGACGCGCTGAAAGCCAAGTTGGAAGCCGGTGGCTAGCATTCGCGCAGCCTTCGCAATCAGAACGGGGCTGGGCCACCGCCTGGCCCCGATCTGTCTGACCGCTTGTCTGGTGTGGGCGTCGGCATTGGGCGCAGCCACCGCCGCGGAGCCTGGCGCGCGCGAAGCCTTCGTGACGAACCAGGAAGGCAATTCCGTCAGCGTGGTCGACCTCGACACGATGGCGGTGGCTGCCGAGATACCGCTCGGCGGCAATCCGGCCGGCATTGCCATGTCGGGCGACCGGCGCTTCGCCTATGTCGCGGCGCCGGAAAGCAAGGAGGTCTTCGTCATCGACGCGGAGGCGCGCACCGTTGCGCGCCGCTTCCCGGTCGGCCGCGGCCCGCTCGGTATTGCAGCCCACCCGACGAAACCGACGATCTACGTCGCCGACTGGTATGAACACAAACTCTTCGTCGTCGATCCCGAGAGCGGTAAAATCACTGGCGGAATAGAGACGGGCCAATCGCCATCCGGCGTGGCCGTCACGCCGGACGGCGCTCACGTGCTGACCGCGGACCGCGATAGCAACCAGGTCTCGATGATCGACACGGCGACGCTGCAGCGCGTTGCGGTCATTCCGACCGGCGATCGTCCGTTCGGCATCACGATCGATGCAAAGGGCGAGCGCGCCTACACTGCCAACGTCCGCAGCAACGACGTCACCGTCATCGATTTGATCGCCCGTAAGGTGGTTGGCACGGTGCCCGTGGGCCGGCGGCCCTATGCGGTTGCGCTCGCTGGCGGAAAGGCATTCGTGACCGATCAATATGCGGAGACGGTTACCGTGTTCGACACGACCACCTTGAAAGAGGCCGGAAAGATTGCCGTCGGCGGCTATCCCGAGGGCATATCCGCGAGCAAGGACGGACGCTTTGTCTGGGTTGCGTGCTGGGAAGATAACACGTTGGAACAGATAGATGTTTCGACGCTCACCGTCGTTCACCGCGTCACGGTTGGCGCCGGGCCACGCGCATTTGGCGAATTCCTGCGTTAACGCGATTTAACGGGAAGTTTTGCGTCAAATTATGTGAAATACCGGCAACGCGCCGAACGATGCCCGCGCGATCGCGATTGAATTTGCTTCAAGATTGCGGTCCACGTTGTCCCGGCGCTAGAACCTGCGTCTGCTAAGAAACGTCTCAAAGACGACCCTGGAGGAAATACCCGTGATGTTGCCCGTTGGTCTCCGGCGCCTTGTTGCCGCTGCGATATTCCTTGGTGCCGCTGCCGGTGCGGCCGCTGCCGATCCGCAAAAGCCGGTGGATCAGCTGTTCTCCGGCAGCCATCTGAAGCTCGCCAAGCAGGGCGACGTCATCGCCTACCGCTTCCAGCGCTCCGTTTCGCACGAGAAAGTGCTCGGCGCGGCGTTCTCCGACGACATCAAGCTGGACATCAAGGCTGTGAAGGACGGCGACAAGCGTGACTTCGCATTCCAGGTGTTCAGCGGCGAGCGCGCACGTGACCCGTTTCCCGATCACGACCGCGTCGGAAACCCTCTGCTGCTCTGGTACCTGGATCGTTCAGTGAATGCGTATAAGGGGCTCGCAGGCGGCGGTCTCACCTACGTCAAGGGCCGCTTCATGGACGCGCTGAAGAACGCGACGGCCGAGCCGACAAAGGTCGATGTGGCCGGAAAAAGCGTCGACGCTTTTCGCCTGACGCTGGCCCCTTACGCGAATGACCCGAACGCGTCTCGCATGATGGGCTACCAGAACTCACGCTTCGTCATCGTCTACAGCGACGCGGTACCGGGCTACTTTGTCGAGCTGTCCTCCACGTACGAGAACACGGACGCCAAGGCACCGCGCCTCGAAGAGCGGGTGAGCTTTGTAAGCGGGGGAGAAACGAAATGAAGCAGCTTCAATTGATCGCCTCCGCTCTGTTCGCCGGCTTGCTCGTCACGGGGCCCGCCGCAGCGCAGGACAAGCCCGTCAACGACTATCCCACCATGGCCCGCGCCGACTATGTCTTCGCCTGCATGCAGGTGAACGGCCGGTCGCGCCAGATCCTGGAAAAGTGCTCCTGCTCGATCGACGTGATCGCGGAACTGCTTCCGTACGACAAGTACGAGGAGGCCGAGACCATCATGTCGGTGCGCCAGAAGGGCGGTGAGGCGGTGGCTCCGCTGATGACGCCCGAATACCAGGAGAAGATCCTGGAAATGAAGCGCGCGCAGGTGGAAGGCGAACTCCGCTGCTTCTAGGGCTCATTCCTGGTTCTCGGTATGAATTGGCGATGAACGCGTCATTCAACGCGGATTAAGCCGCCATCCGTTCAAATGCATACATCGGCTGATCCCTCAGCCGCCCAGGACAAACGAATTCCTGGCTGCACTTGAATGGAGCGAACCAGAATGAAAAAGCAGTTGATCATGGCAGCGATGGGCGTCGCGATGGCCTTCGGCGTCGCCGGCACCAGCGCGAGCGCAGCACCGATCTCGGCGGCTGGCATCACGGTGACGGACCAGTCGACGTCTCTCGCCGAGAAGACGCATTACCGTCGCCACTACCATCGTCACAATCATCGCCATTACGGCTGGCGTAAGTGGCGTCCGCGGATGTTCGGCTACAGCCGGCACCGTCATTACAACCGCCACTACCACTCTCGCCGCCACAACCACCACCACTATCGCTGAGGCAGTATAGCCTGAGTAGCGCACGCCCCGGCCAACCGGCCGGGGCGTTGCCTTTTGGGACGACTGATTACTCCCACTCCAGCTCCGCGAACGCGGCGGAGACATTGCGCGCATTGTGCTGGTCGAAGAGCTGCCACTTGTCTCGCTCGCTCTGTGCAGCCGTCTCCATGGCGTTCGTCATCGTCTTGCCGGCCGCGATCGCCTTGCGCACATCGTCGGCCAGGACGTTCAGGTAGCGCTTCGTATCCGCCGCGGCGGCGGGCCAATCCATGCTTGGCGGGCCGTGCCCAGGCACAACACGCGCTGCGGGCTCCTTCTCGAGAACGTCGAGCAGCTTCAGCCAGCCGCGCAGATTGCCGTCGAGAGTGGGCAGGTGCTCCACGAACACCAGGTCGCCGGTGAACACCGTGTCTGAACCGGTATCGCGAATCGTCAGATCGTTGTTCGTATGCGCCGTGGGACGCGCGGTCGCGATCAGCGTGCGCCCTCCCAGATCAATCTCGGACTGCGTCTCGACGCCGAGTGTCGGAAGAACGATCTCCGTTCCCGCGAACGCATCGCCCAGTTGTTCCTTTGCGGCCTCGATGTAGCTCTCCGCCCGTTCCGCCAAGGCGCGCATCAGCTTGTGATGGCCTGCGAATATGGGCTTGTCCGCTGCAAACGCTGCGTTGCCCAACACGTGATCCGGATGCATGTGGGTGCTGACGACATGGGTGACGGGGAGCGGAGTCTTCTCCCGAATCGCCGCCCGCAGGCCGGTGCCGACGCCGAAGCTTCCGCCCGTGTCGATGACCGCCACGCCGTTCGAGCCGACGACGAAGCTGAGATTGCAGATATCGCCACGATTGGCAGGGTCCGAAAGTGCGTGCACGCCATGGTGCACGAAGACCCCAGGCGCCACCTCGAGGACCGGAAGCGGGCGAACATCGGCCGCGAAGGCGCGCCTCGCCGACAGACCGAGTCCGACCGCTGCCGCGCTCAGGCTCCCGACCAGAAACTCCGACCGGCTGACGAGCGGCCTCGTGAGAGATTTATTGGACAAGGGATCTCCAGCGCTAAAAAATGAGCAATTCTACCAAGCGAGGGGCGCGCATTTTTTCCATTCACGAAGGCGAGTCAAGTGACATTTGGTCGTGGGAATATTTCCCTAACTTTACGTGCTTTGCAGCAATCGATGATGCAGCGCAAAATAACCAATGTTTGCGGCCCTAATTTGGGTCAGTTTTGCTGTCCTTTATTTGTTTGGCTGGATTCAGGATCACGCTTAGTCTTGCGGCGCTCACGAAAAAGTGTCTAGATGCGACCACGGTGGCGTAAGGCTTTATTCGTGGCTCAGTTTCACGGCATCTGACTGAAACGTCTGGAAAAACAACGGGTAAACCCGGTTCCAGCCGTGACGCTGTTGCAAGCATTGACGAACGCCGCCGCTTGCAAGCGTGGCAAGTCTTAATGGAGGAAGCGCAATGCGCAGAAGTGCACTTATGTGCGGTCTTCTCGGTTCAGTCGCGATCACGTCGCCGGTTTGGGCGAACGCTGACGTGGCAAAGAACACGAGCGATCCTAAGAATTGGGCTCAGCAGGCTGGTGACTATGCAAACACCCGCTATTCTAAGCTCGATCAAATCAACACGAAGAACGTCAAAGACTTGAAGGTTGCCTGGTCGTTCTCGACGGGCGTGCTGCGTGGCCATGAGGGTTCGCCCCTCGTGATCGGCAACATGATGTACCTTCACACGGCGTTCCCGAACAACGTCTTCGCTCTCAACCTCGATGACGACAACAAGATCGTCTGGAAGTATGAGCCGAAGCAGGACCCGACGGTCCAGGGCGTGCTCTGCTGCGATAACGTCAACCGCGGCG
>JAKAXS010000152.1 GCA_021816505.1 Pseudomonadota bacterium | reverse complement strand
GGTATCTCGCAAACCTTCTGGTCGGCAATCTGGAGGATCAGCTTGCGGAGTTTGTCGAAGGACGGCACCCCCTTCTCTTTCCGCCGCGCCGCTCGAAGGCGAGTTGAGCGCCGCCGCATTGACTGAATAAAGAAACGGGCCGGCAAATCGCCGGCCCGTTTTGCGTTCGGGGCTACCACCACGATGAGTAGAAGACCGTCAGCCCCTCGGCGATGGCACTGCGGGCCTTGGCGATGAAACGCAGGTCGTCCTCGACCTCGGAGCCATCGCTCTCGCCGAAGAAAAAGCCGGACGTCGGTGGCAGGCTGCGAGAACGGATGTCAGCTTCGAGCCGGTCAAGGTCTTCGGCCGTCAGCAGGAGATTGACGCAGTTGAACGATGCGTCCTGGCCGCCTTTCTCGCGGTAGAGGCGTTCCATCCAGCCGTGCAGGTTGGGATGCTTGCGCCAGTAATGCAGTTCGCCGTAGTTCGCGACCTCGAAGTCCACGGCGGTTGCCGGGGCGTCGAACAAGAAGTGAGCGTACATATCCAGTCCCATTGTCTTTCCTTTCGTTCGTTGTTGATCGTCCCGAAGGACGCGGACGAAAGGCCGGGCGGCATGGCTGCCGCCGTCATGGTCAACACGGCCCGCCCCCGTGGCGGGGTGGTGCGGGCAGACCATTGACGGCAAAGCGCCGTCCGGCAGGACAGCGGAATTTCCGAGGGTGACAATGAATGGAAGGTGGCAAGGGCTGGCATTGGCGTGCTATCCCGCTCGACGCGGCCACAAAAGCGGACATTCGTACGGTCGGAAATTACTGGCCAATTGGTATAAGCGTATGGTATTGTTGATGTATGAGCGACGACAAAGCGGACACAGAACCGGACATGAAGGCGGCATCACCCGACCGGGGTGAAGCCATTGGCCTGATGGAGCCGATGCTGGTCGGGGAGTCGTCCCCGCGCCGCACGGCCATCACCGACCTGGCGATTGAACTGGCAAGTCGCTCAGCGGGCTTCCGGCGCAGCTTGCCGGAGGGCGTTACGGCGGCGCTTGCGCAGCTCGTTCGCGCCATGAACTGTTACTACAGCAATCTCATCGAAGGGCACGACACCCACCCGGTCGACATCGAGCGTGCGCTAAAGGACGACTACAGCGCCGACGCCAAGAAGCGCGATCTTCAGCTCGAAGCCAAAGCCCATATCGCCGTTCAGAAATGGATTGATGCCGGCGGGCTGGACAGCCGCGCCGTCACCGTAGATGGGCTGCGCGAGGTACACGGGCGGTTCTGCGAATTGCTGCCCGAGGCGATGCTTTGGGCAGAGAACCCCGACACGGGCGAGCGCATGAAAGTCGTGCCCGGCGCGTTACGCGATAGCGATGTCAAAGTCGGGAGGCATGTGGCGATCAGCCCAGGCGCGGTCGGGCGCTTCCTGACCCGGTTCGAGCAAGCCTATGGCCGCCTCGGCAGGACCGACACGATCCTTTCTGCGGCGGCAGCGCACCATCGCCTGCTTTGGATTCACCCGTTCCTAGACGGCAACGGTCGCGTCGCACGGCTTATGTCCTACGCCATTTTGCGGGAAGCGCTCGACACCGGCGGCATTTGGTCCATAGCGCGCGGGCTAGCGCGGAACGTCGACCGCTACAAAGCGCATCTGGCTGACTGCGACCAGCCACGCCGGAACGATCTTGATGGCCGGGGCACGCTTAGCGAAGAGGCGCTCGCGAGCTTTACGCGGTTCTTCCTCGAAACCTGCATCGACCAGGTGGCATTCATGGAAGAGCTGGTGCAGCCGAACAGGCTACGCGACCGCATTCTGATATGGACCGAGGAAGAAATTCGCGCCGACAAGCTCCCGCCGAAATCAGGGGTGGTTCTGGAGGCCGTTTTGTTCCGGGGCGAACTGCCCAGAGGTGAAGTGACTGCGCTGCTGGGAACAGGCGAACGCCAGGCGCGCCGTGTAACATCCGCCCTACTTGACCGGGAAGTCCTGACCTCTGAAAGCACCCGCGCGCCTCTGCGGCTGAACTTCCCGGCAAAGCTCGCTGCGCGCTGGATGCCGGGTCTGTTTCCGGAACAGGCTGGATAGGCGCGACGCCAGCATTACTTGCCGAAACGCACGGTATCGACGCTCTTTAGGAATCGCAGGAACGCGCTAATGGCATCGAAAATGAAGCGCGCCTCAGCCTGCTCTATGAGGTCGTTGTCGTGCGCGAATGAGCGGTTATTGCGGACGTCATTAAACTGCTCGAATACACTGATGGCACTCTTGACGATCCGGCGCGTGATCTCTCGGATGTCGCGCTCTTGCTCAAGAGCTTTCACGTATTTTCCGACGCGGCTTTGCAGCGGGTCAGTCCGATCCCAGGCTATGCCCCGCTCATCCAACAAGTGGCCGAACTTCTTCATGCAGTAGGTATGGAGCCGGTCGAGGGCGGCGGCGGGCTTGTTGGCGCGAATGTCGCGTTCTATCGCTGCGATCAATTCCTCAAGGGTTTCGTCGCGCCGGAACCGTTCGATGGCGTCGGTGTTGGGCACTGCTCCACCGCTTTCGATCCGGTGGAGAAGGTCGAAGAATGCCTGCTTCACCTTCTCGGCAGCGGCGTCGGAATTCTGATATTGAGGCAATGACTCGCGATGTTTCCAGAGGGCGCGCGCAACGCGGCCTACCGTATAGGCGTCTTCAACCTCGATAAAGGCGCGCAGATGCTTCGCCTTCGATGAGCCATTGAAGGCGTATTTTTCCTGATAGATTTCAATACCGAATTCGTCCTCAAAAAACTCCGCCATAGTTCTATCGGAGAAATTGAGAACATAACCGCCGTGCATATCGAAAGCGTCGTCGAATATGCGCATTTCTGACCGCTTTAGGGATACCATTCCAATATGTCCCTAGGTCAGTTGAAACTCGCCTTGGTCCCACTTGGCATTTGCGAACGCATTCAACATGAGCCCTAGTTTGCCGGGGTCGGTGACGAGCAGGTAGTGCCATGTGCCATGCTGCCCGAGGCGGTTCACGGCAGCTGTCCACCGCAGAGCGGCCTTTGCCTTGGCGTCGGCGTTGTCCGTGACCTGCCCTTTGATCTCGACGATGACGTTCTGATCTGTGTCGGTCACGGCGATGAAGTCCGGCACGTAACGGGCGGGCAATCCGTTGCGGCGATAGGGAATGAAAAATCCTAGCCGCTCGTTCTTGACCCACTTCCTAACGCCGGGATGGGTATCGAGAAGAAGGGCTGCCGTCTGCTCCCATTTCTGCGTGTCGGCGACCATGGCATTCAGATGGCAATGGTTCGCTGCTTGGATGGGCTTCGTCGTGTGGAAATCGACATAGAGCGTACTGCCGCGACCGGATGCGCCTTGCGGGACAACGGCGACTTCGGCGTCGGACGTAGACGCCCCTTTCTTAATGGCGTCCAGAAGCGCGTCGATGGAAGCCTGCATGTACTGGCCGACAAGAAGCACGTCGCAGGGCTGGCTATCGCCCTTCGTCTCCAGTTTCTCGGCCAGGAACCGCTTGGCCGCGAAGGCGACGCGCGGGAACAGAACCTGCACCGGAACCGCCGTCGCGCCGTTATCATCGAGCCAGCGTTTGCAGATTTCTCGTGCGAGGCGGAAGGCAACCTGCTGGTCGCGGAACAGCGCGCGCCAGTCCTTCAGGGAGAGCACGGGCTTTTCACCGGGGCCGTAAGCGGCGAGCGTGCCGTCCGGCGACGTCAACGGTGTGAGTTCGACCACCTGCGGAATGCGTGAGGGGTCTATTGTAACCTTAGAGACCTGGCTCCAATCGACTGTGACCTCGAAGCTGCCAGACTGATGGTAGCCGGTCACGATGGGGAATGTGATTTCGTATTCTGCCTTCTCCGGCACGGAATAGATGTGGTTGGGGTCCGGCTGCGGCGGTGTCGGACCGGCTGGCGCAACCTTGAAAGGAATTAGCTCGAAGGGAACGCCGAAGACCTTAGCGGTTTCCTCGGCGAACATCTGCGTGTCCTCATTGAGCGCATAGCTCTTGCGGCGCAGGGCGCGGCCGACGACTTGTTCGCAAAGCAGTTGCGAGCCGAACGGGCGCAGACCGACGATATGGGTCACGGTGTTGGCGTCCCACCCTTCTGCCAGCATCGCCACCGATACGATGCAGCGCACGTCCCGCCCTGGCGGAATGCGCTCGTCTATCCATTTGAGCGAGCCGTCGTTGTCTTCACTCGCGGCCTTGTCATTGTGCTTCCTGACAAGTTCAGACCATTCCTCCGGCACTTTGCCGCCCGGCCACTCGGCTTTGCCGATGGTGTCGAGGATGAACCGTAGCCGGCGTGTCTCGTCCTTCGTGCCGCCCGCCTCAATGTCCTCGATGACCTTGGAGTCGATGCGGACCGTCACTTCCTGGCCTGGCGAATTTCGGAACCAAGGCGGGGACACGCCATATCCGTCATTGCCGCTGGCAAGCCATGAATGCACTTCGCGCGCTACCGCCGTGTCGCGGCAGACGACGATGAATACCGGCGGAACCGGGTGTTTCTGCTGCTGTTTGGAGAATTGTTCCCATTCAAGGAATCGCTGGTGCCATTCGGCCGCGAGCAGGTTGATGGGGGCGCTGGCATAGTTCATGACGATCTGCGGCGTCATGGTGTCGCCGTAACCGTCCTCCTTCGCCTTCGCCTGAACCCAACGCCAGATGTTGAAATATGCCGCTTCCTCCGTGCCGGTGACGTCGCGGGCGGGGAGCTGCGGAATCTTAACAAGGCCGGATTCGATGGCGTCGAGAAGCCCGAAGTCAGAGACGATCCAGGGGAACGGCTTGCCGACTTCGTTGCCGGAGCCCTGAATGAAAAAGGGCGTTGCGGAAAGGTCGACACAGAGGTGAATACCGCGCCGGCGGCTGCCGCCGGCCAGCCGGTTGATGCGGTCTAGACCTTCAATCCAGATGGTCGCCTCACGGTCATTCTTGCTGGCGAGGTCCTTGTCCTCGTCGAGGGATTGTTCCTCGCCCGCTGTGTCGCCGCGCCGATAGGCGTGATGCGCCTCGTCGTTGAAGATGAGCCAGTGCGGGCTGCGGCCCTTGCCGCTGCCGAGTTCGCGCCGGATGCGCTTGAACCATGCGGCATCGGACTCGAAGTACTTGGTTTCGACGGTTTCGTTGGCCTTGCCAGCGTTCTTCACGACCTCGACGGCTTCGCCGGTTTTCACCACCTTCGCGGAATCGCCGTTGACGCTGTTGGATTCTTTCTTCGCAAGGCGATGCCAGTTGGCAATCATCACCTCGCCGCGCCGCAAATCCTCCATGCGGTGGACGGGCACAAGCTGCCGGGTTCTGTAAAGAGACAGATCCCCAAGCGCGGGGTCCAGCTCCTGCAAACGCTCCCGGATGGTGACGTTTGGGCAAACGACAAGGATCGTATCCGAGAAGCGGTCGTCGCGCGGCGACGCCACGCTGTTGAGGATTGACCAGCCGGCCAGCATGCCCATTACGGTTGTCTTGCCGGAGCCGGTCGCCATCTTGCACGCATGGCGGACAAAGGCGCGGACGCCTGCGGCTTTGGATTCAAGACCGGGCTCGTCCTTCGGGATTTCGGGAATCCCCTTCCGATAAATGTCGGACGCCTCGGCCAGAAAGATGATTGTCTCGGCTGCCTCCACCTGGGCGAAGAACAGACGCTGCATCCGGTCGGGGCTGCGCCAGAGTTCAAGAAGCTCCTTCGTGATCGGCGAAGCGCCGTCATAGGCGATGCCGCCGGAACGCTTGCCCTCGCGCCATTCCTTTACCCGTTCGCGGATGAGGTTGACGATTTCGAGTTCGACTTCCTCGCCCTTGGCGTCATCGAACAGTTCCGCCTGGTTCTTGCTCTTTCGGCCGCGTCCGGCGTGTTCCGGGACGCGATAAAAGTAGCTGGCGCGCCGCCGTCCTTCAGCTTTGACGGGCGGCTTCCCGCGTTCAATCACCCAATGGAATTCCGGCTCGCGGAAGGGCGAGTTGATGATGGGCGAGTCAACCTCGGCGACGGTCAGCGGCGGCTGTTGCGGCTGTGCGGCAGCGGTCATCAGCGGCCTCCCTCGGCCGACTTCACGACCATCAGTTCGTTGCCGCGCTCGTCGATGGCCTTGACGGCGATGCGCTTCTTGTCGCCAAGCACGAAGGGTTCACTCGTCGTGCCGGCAAGATGCTCCCATACGTCATCGCTGAATTGGCCTTTCAGGGACTTTTGAAGATTGTCCCATGCGCTGGTCTTGGGGAAAAAGACCTGCGTCGCCATGAACACCATGCCGTTGTAATTGCTGTCGAGCATCCAGCACGGCAGGTTCTCGGCAGCGACTTCTTCTGTCTCCATGGTGTCAGGACGAAAGATGTCTAGGCCTTTGATGACGACGCGATGGAGCGGCGTTCCATCCTTCGCCTTGCCAGCCGGCTCTAGCGCCACGTCGGGCAAGCCGGTGATGGAGAAGATTTCGCTCGACTTCGAGGTCTTCAGAAGGTCCGACATGACCACATCGGGTGTCACGGTGACGTAGGTCGTCGGCACCTTCAGCTTGTCCAACATTTCGCGTGCCTTCGCCTGAATAGCGAAGCCGAAAAGGAAGAGCTGCCGATAGCCCTGCTGCAACGCCTCGGTGTGGGCGTTGAAGACATATTCCGAACCGATGGCCCCATCCTCCGGGCCGAATACAAACGCAATGCGTTTTTCGCTGCCGTTCTTTGCCACTCCCTCCGCATGGAGATACTCACGGTCAGCCAGCGGGCTGATAGCGTCGAGCTGCAACGTGACGTTGCCAGGCAGTTGCAGCGTCTTGCTCTGTCGGAGCACTTCAATCATGCGGTCGAGATAGGAACGCGGATTTCCAGATGTTGGCTGCGGTAGATCGG
>JAKAXS010000151.1 GCA_021816505.1 Pseudomonadota bacterium | reverse complement strand
TCCACACCGCGTCATCTCAAGGTGACGCAAAACACTGCCAAGGGCGCGATCCGATGTGCTAATCCCGAGCAACGACGGCATCACACGCCGCCCGCTCAACTTTGGCAATGAGGAAAAGTTCAATTCATATCGCTACTTTGTCATTTGTAGTCGCAGTTGCGCACAATGGCGTGATCGGGCGCGATGGCACGCTCCCGTGGCGACTGAGTTCCGATCTCAAGTTATTCCGCCGACTGACCATGGGCAAGCCGCTGATCATGGGCCGGAAGACCTGGGACTCGCTCGGGCGCCCGCTCGACGGCCGCGACAACATCGTGGTGACGAGAGACAAGGTCTTCGCTGCTACGGGTGCCATACCCGCCCACAGCGTGGAGGCCGCGGTGGAACTGGCGCGCGCCTGCGCCGAGCGCCGGCAGGTCGACGAAATCATGGTGATCGGGGGCGCCCGCATCTTCGAGGAACTTCTGCCCCAGGCTGACCGGATCTATTGGACCGAGGTCGAGGCCAGCCCGCCGGGCGACGTCCACTTCCCGGACTTCGACCGGACACGCTGGCGCGAGGTCTCGCGCGAGCCCTTGCCGCGGACCGAGAAGGACGAATTTTCGGCCAGCCTGCGCATCCTGGAGCACCTCGACGGTTAACGGTCGAGACCCTACATGACGCGCCTCAGCAATGTCTCAAGCATTGGCTAGAACTGGGGCATTGGATGGCCTATAAGCCCCGCAATCAGGACAAATTTGGCGGACCTTCACGGTTCGTCCTACTGGAGTGAACGTCATGGCAGCGTGGACACCTGAAAGCTGGCGGTCGAAGCCGATCGTGCAGGTGCCGGACTACCCGAGCGCGAAGGTGCTGGAAGATGTCGAGACCAAGCTGGCCACGTTCCCGCCGCTGGTGTTCGCCGGCGAGGCCCGGGAGCTTAGGAAGTCGCTGGCGCAGGTCGCGCTCGGCGAAGGGTTCCTGCTGCAGGGCGGCGACTGCGCCGAGAGCTTCCTGGAACACCGCGCCGACAACATTCGCGATTTCTTCCGCGTGTTCCTGCAGATGGCTGTCGTTCTGACGTATGCCGGCGGTTCGCCGGTGGTGAAGGTGGGACGCATCGCGGGGCAGTTCGCCAAGCCGCGCTCCTCGCCCATGGAAAAGAAGGGCGACGTGGAGCTGCCGAGCTACCGCGGCGACATCATCAACGGTTCGGAGTTCACGCCGGAAGCGCGCATTCCCGATCCCAACCGGCAGATCGAGGCGTACCGCCAGTCGGCGGCGACGTTGAACCTGATCCGTGCCTTCGCGACGGGCGGCTATGCCGACCTGGAGCGCGTGCACCAGTGGAACATGGGCTTCGTCAAGGACAGCCCGCAGGGTCACCGCTACCAGCAGCTCGCCGACCAGATCACCCAGACGATGGGCTTCATGCGGGCCTGCGGCATCACGTCGGAGAACACGCCGCAGCTGCGGACGACGAGCTTCTACACCAGCCACGAAGCGCTCCTGCTCGGCTTCGAGCAGGCGTTGACGCGGCGTGACTCCACGAGCGGCGACTACTACGCCACCTCGGGCCACATGATCTGGATCGGCGATCGCACGCGCCAGCCGGACCACGCGCATGTGGAATACGCGCGCGGCATCAAGAACCCGCTGGGCCTGAAGTGCGGCCCGTCGCTGGAGCCGGACGGCCTGCTGAAGCTGCTCGACGCGTTGGATCCGAAGAACGAGCCGGGGCGCATGACGCTGATCTGCCGTTTCGGTTTCGACAAGGCGGACAAGCATCTGCCGAAGCTGATCCGCGCCGTGAAGAAAGCCGGTCGCCATGTGGTCTGGTCGTGCGATCCGATGCACGGCAACACGATCTCGGCCGTGAACGGCTACAAGACGCGCCCGTTCGATCGCATTCTGAAGGAGGTCGAGACCTTCTTCGACGTGCACCGCGCCGAAGGCACGCACGCCGGCGGCATCCACGTCGAGATGACCGGCCAGAACGTGACGGAATGCACGGGCGGCGCCACCGCCATCAGCGAGACCGACCTGATGGACCGCTATCACACGCATTGCGACCCACGCCTCAATGCCGACCAGTCGCTGGAACTCGCGTTCCTGGTGGCCGAGCGGATGAAGCTGGAGCGCGAGGCGCGCGGCACGCCGGTTCCGGCTGCAGCAGCTTCGGCGTAACGACGTTCGGCATAACAAACTGGGCTCGAACGCCCAGGTCTAGGGAGCATCACATGAAGTTCGTGACTGTACTTGTTACGGCTGCCTCACTCGCGGCCGGCGCCACCGTTGCGCATGCGGCCGCCATCACCAGCGGCAAGAAGCTGGAGATCGAAGTCGACGCCAAGAAGGTGGCCGAGGAAGGTGCTGCGATCTGGGCGAAGGTCGGCGGCTGGTGCGCGATCAGCGAATGGCATCCCGCGGTCGCCAAGTGCGAAGAGAGCAAGGACGGCGCGGACGAGTTCCGCACGCTCACCTTGAAGGACGGCGGCGTGATCAAGGAGAAGCTCGTCTCCAAGACCGACCGCAGCTACAAATATCAGATCATCGAAAGCCCGCTTCCGGTGAAGAACTACGAAGCGCAGTTCTCGCTTACGCCTGACGACGATGACGAGGACGAGGTGAACCTCGTCTGGGCCGCGACCTACGACGCGGCCGACGGCAAGGATGCCAAGGAGGCGCGCGGCGTCATCGACGGCATCTTCAAGGCGGGCATGGACAGCCTGAAGGGCAAAGTGAAGTAACTGTCTCAGGTCCATTCGACGTAACGTTCGGCCCCCGCCTCAGTCAGGCGGGGGCCTTTTTTGTAAGGTGGTTCTACTAGGCTTAGACGATCCTTAACGGGCTGCTGCGAGGATGCTCACCGATCCTCTACCCGCGGGCTGCCCATGAAACTCCTGAACAAGCTTCTCGAACTTCTCCCGGCATCCGCGTCCGGCGCGACCGCGCCGCAGATTGGCGCTGCGCCCGCGAACCGCCTCAGCACGCGGCGTCCCCAGCGCATGCGCGGCGGCTATGTTTCCTGGCCCTCCCGGCCGGGCCTGGCGCCGTGCGAATGCCAGATCAAGGATGTCTCGGCCCAGGGCGCGCGGGTGCACATGCCGAATGCGCCGACCGACAACGCCCTGTGGGCCGCCGGTGCGAGCCTCTATTTCGTCAGCGAAGGCCATGAAGTGCCGTGCAAGATCGCCTGGCGCGACGGCGCGATGATCGGCCTGAACTTTGTCGGCCGCCCGCAACCTCCCACACGCGTCTACGGCTGAGCGCGCGGCGCTGAGAGCAGCTCGACGGCCTTGTCGCGTTGCGGATCGCGGCCGTTGGCGTAACGAATGTCGAACGGAACGGGGATCGTGGGCTCGACGCCCGTCTGCTCCAGACGTTCGCCATCCACCGCTACGTCGGCCACCGCCACCATCAGGAACGTGCCGTCGTCCAGCATGTAGCCGCGGCCGGCCAGCAAGGCGCCCGCCGTGGTCTCGCCAATGACTTCGCCATAGCCGTACTTCTTGAAGCCGTACGTCAGCACCTCCTTGCCGCTGCGCGTGCCGCCGTTGGCGAGGATGGCGGCAGGCCTGCGCCACTTGAAGCTGGCGTATTCCGGATCGCCCTTGCGATCGGTGAAGGTCATGTCGGGCGCGCGGGCGTTGAAGATGTCGAGGTACTCGGGCTGCGCGCCGCCCCAGCCGTCGCGCAGGTCCCAGATCAAAGCGTCGACGTCCTTCAGCTTGCCCGTGGACAGCAACTCGCCCAGCGCGGCCTGATAGCGCCGGCCAGCGTAGGACCAGATGCGCACGTAGCCGATCTTCTTGCCGCCGGCCTCGATCACCTGAGCCCCCTCCGCGATGGCCTTCTCGAAGGCGTCGGCAGAGTCGATCCAGGTGGGCTGCACTTCGATGCCGATTTCCGGCCCATCCGCCTCGCGGCGAACCTTCATCAGGACTTTCTCGCCGACCTTGCGGCGAAAGCTTTCGACCTGCTCGAACGGCTTGCCGTCCGCCGACAGCACTTCGTCGCCGAGCTTCAGTCCTGCGGTCTCGCCCGGCAGCCCCGCGACGGTGCCTGTGACGAACGTCTTGCCGTCGATCTCGCGCGTGAAGACGCCGATGCCCGGATACTTGATGTCGCCGTCCAGATGCTTTTTGATCTGCCGCTGCAGGCTGTGCTGGAATATGCCGAGAAGCTGATAGTAGGCCGCGTCGTCGCGTGTGAAGTGAAACATGTGCGACGCCTTGAGTTCGGCCAGCATGCCGTTGATCGCGTCAGAGCGCTCGCGGCCGCTCTTCGCCGCGACGTACTGCGGGCGATAGCGCTCCTTGACCTTGTCCCAGTCGAGGCCGCGCAGCGTGCGGTCATAGAAGTTGTCGCGAATGGTCTGCCACGCGTCATCGAACACGGCAGCCTTGTCGGTCTGCTGGCTGTCGACCTGTTGCGTGTCGGCGCGCACCGGAAGAGGCAGCAGCAGCACACTGCTGGGCGCAACGAACGCAGTGAAGAGGATGGCGATTGAGCGGGCGAGCGGGGTGCGCATGCGGTCTCCATCTGCAAATGCGACGCGCCCCCGCAGCGTCGGCATCAAAGCTAAGTCAAAGCCGGCGCCGCCGGGATGAATTCTTGTCCATCTGCGTTCTTGCATCCGGCAGGAGAGTGCCGCGATAGCGCACGATGAGGCCAATCCACGGGTGTGCGATCTCGACGTGAAAGGCGAAGCGTCCATCGGCGTCGACGGCTTCGTACGTCTCCCCTATGGGAGCGAGTGCGCGCGGCAAGGGGAGGCCAAGAAAGCTCCAACCGGAGGGCGTGATGTCGAGCCTGGCCTGCACGACTGCCAGGCGGAGCTCGATCACGATCGGCCCGAAACGCTCGAGGACAAGGCCGTCGGCGGTCTTGTCCGTGCGATATTGGTAGCTCGCAAACCGGCGCCCCGCGAAGCTGCGCTCCCAGTGCTCTCCGCGTTCATCTGGTGAAAAGCGAACGCGCACCGGAACGTCGCGGCCGGCGCGCGGCAAGCCCATGACGGCGACAATGAGCCGTGCGACGAGGCCAGAACCCCGCTCAACGACGGCAACGCCGGACGCGGTCACCGTCGCGTGCACATCGTGCATGCGCTGTATCGGCGGTGGTAGCGCGGCCCAAGCTGCTTCGCCCAAGGCGCGCCGGTAAAGCGGAAGCGGTGTGGCGACCATCGCCCAGTGAGTAACGCAAGAGGATGATCCGCGCAGCAAAAAGCCCGCCGTTACGGGCGGGCTTGATGCAGATGAGCGTTGTCGGGATCAGAAGCGGATGATGCCGCCCGTCATGATCACGTCGAGATCTTCCAGATCGACCGAACGGATCGCTCCGTCGGCGACGCCGGCGTTCAGATCGCGAAGATCAAGGTCAGCCTCGGTGTGACGGTAAGACAGGTAAAGCACCATCGCCGCGGCATCGATTCCCTGAGCGATACCGAAGCCGTAGGACTCCAGCCCCGTGGACCAGACCTGTGCCGCCGGACCGCCCGGGTTCAGGCCGGTGCCCGCCGCGACGCTCTGCGTGCCGCTGCTGCCGCCTTCGTAATTGTAGTACTCGCCGTAAATGGTCGTCTTGCCAAGGGCGATGAACTTGCGCTCAAGGCCCGCCTGCAGCGACCAGAACTCCTGATCGTCGTCCGGAGAGACGCCTGCAAACGTCGGATTGTCGTCCATCAGGTCGTCAGTTTTGACGCCCGCGCCGAAGCCGACATAGAGGCCGGTATCGACATGCATCGCCATGATCGAGCCGCCGAAGTTGTTGCACTTCTTGTCGCTGCCCGCAGCCGCCAAGCCGCCGACGCAATCGATTCCGACATAAGAGCCGTCGGTGGATTCGCCGTAGCCGATGCCGGCCGCGATCTTCACGCCGTGCATTTCTCCGGCATAGCGCAGGGCAACGTCCCAAACGTCGTCTTCGCCCCAGGCGACCTGCGCAGCAAAGCCCGCAAACTCAGGCGTCTCATACTTCACGACGTTCGAGCGACGATCGCCGTCGCCGGGCTGGTCGCCGTCGCCGCCCAGCAGATTGCGGAATGCGAGGGAGCTGGATCCAGCGCCCGAAGCCAGCGCACCGGTATCGGCATTGCGCAACAGCATGCTGAGGCCATGGTCTTCCATGTCCGACAGCTTGGAGAAGTCCTTGGTCTGCGAAAAGTTCGTTTCGGTGATCTGGTCCGTCGCGGTGCCCTGCATGCCCATAGACACGCCGCCGTACGTCTTGCTCTTCAAAAACCAGTAGCTGTCACGAAGATCCGGACCTTCGCCCGCATCGTCGTTGTTCTGGTTCACGCGGTTTGACCGAGCAGTACGGATGCCGACTTCAATCGCGTAACCGGCTTCCCAGTCCGCATTGATCTTCGCCTTGCCCTTGAAGCGGAAGCGGGTGCGGGCGTCGTCGTTGGTGACCTGGTACATGTTGCTCTCGACGCCGTCGTCCCAGAACATCAGCGCTTCGTTCACCTGGCCGCCGATTTCCAGCGAGACCTTGCGATTGCCCTTGCGCGCCGTGGTGGCCTCGAGTTCGGCAATGCGTTCTTCCAGGTCGGCGCAGCAGTCGCCGCCGAGATCGGCCGCCATGGCAGACGAACTGGTGCTGAGCGCCAAAGCTGCTGCAAGCGCGGCCAGACCCCGCCACTTTGTCCCGATCACCATCGTCGCCGTCCCCCCAAGTTTTCCGTCTAACGCCGGCTCCCCCCGGAGCCCCGCGCTAGGTCGAATCTGATTGAGCGGACATTTCGCCTATAAGTTGCCCAAATTGTACAGAGTTTGAGAGCGTCCTTGTCATCCCAGCGTCACAACTGTTGCACTAAAGTCGCAACAGGAAAGGCACACGCAGCTTTCGCTGCGAGAT
>JAKAXS010000150.1 GCA_021816505.1 Pseudomonadota bacterium | reverse complement strand
TCTGCCCAATACACTAGGAGTCAGTGTGGAACTCAGGGTCCACTTTCGCGCGCCGGAACGGCGGGGCCCTCGGCCAGCGGAGGAACCACCGGGCGCCCGCGGTTGCGGCTGTCGCCCCACGTGTAGAGCCCCACGCCCGCGAGAACGAGGGCAGATCCGATCGCGTCGGCACGCGTGAACGGCTCGCCGAGGATCCAGATGGCCAGGCCGATGGTGACGATGGGCGATGCGGTCGCGATCATCGACACGGCCTGAGGCGACACGCGCGCAATTCCGGCGTTGACGAGAAACGACGGCAGCACCGTCGCGACGATAGCGCAGCCGAATGCCAGCCACAGGAAGCGCGGGCTGGCCGCCCACCCCGCTCCGAACACCACGTGGTGCAGCACGCAGAAGACGCCCGCCGACGACAGCGCGATGCTGGTAAAAAGGAGGCTGCCGAGATGCGATATGAACCGCTTCGCCAGGATCTGGTGCCACGCGAAAGATATCGCCGCGCCGAGAACCAGGAACGTGCCGATGATCGTATCGCGGCCGCCTTGCGGCAGATCGGTCGCGAAAACGACGCCAAGTCCGACGTACGTCACGACAGCCGCGGCGACCGAGAAACGGGTGACGTCCTCTCCGTACAGCGCCGCGCCGATAAACATCACGAACAGCGGATAGGTGAACAGCACCAGACGTTCGAGCGAGGCGCTGATGTACATCAGGCCGGCGAAATCGAACGCCGAGGCGACATAGTAGCCGAGGAAACCGGTGACGATGGCGTACGCGACGTTGCGGCCGCTGGGGGCCGGTTCGCCCTTGGCGCGCCGCTGCGCATAAGCCCAGATGCCGATGGCCACGAACACCGGCGTGGCGAACACCATGCGGTAGGCCAGCATCAAGGATGCGTCGACCTGCTCCTGGAACGCGAGCTTGATGAAGATCGCCTTGGTCGAGAAGAACGCAGCCCCGAGCGCGGCGCACGCGTATCCAACAAGGCGGCTGACGGGCGGGTTCACGGCGCATCCTGAAGCGGTCGGCTGGAGGCCGCTGGTATCACGCGTTGGCGATGCCGCGATAGATCTCGCTCAGCGGCAAGGTGACGCCGAGAGCTTCTATGATTATGAAGCCTTTGAATCCGGCAATCTCGACGGGTTGAGCAGGAAACGCTCTCGTGTCCGCATCCCGCTGCCAAACCCATGCGATCGCCTCGTCCTGGCTGGCGACGACATAAGCCTCGAGCGAAGGCAGGGTCGTGTATTCGGCGAGCTTCTCGACCATGTCGCGCCCGGTGGACGACGGCGAAAGCACTTCGATGATAAAGACGGGGGAATCCGTTGAAAGCGCCGCCGGATCCGAGTCCGCGCGCGCAGCGACGACATCGGGATATCGAATGTCGTCCCCAATCGTGACCGCGAAGTCGGCCATAACGACAAACCATTCTTCAAGATCGAGCTGGCGAGCGATCGCCGCCAAAAATCGTCCGCTCAACCTGGCATGCTGAAGCCGCGACCCGGCGTGCATCACAATGGCCCCGTCTTTCAGTTCATAGCGGCCGCCCTCGCGCATTTGCAGCCAAGCGAAAAACTCGGCCTTGCCCATGGCGGCCGAGTACGTTGCGCGCGGTTCTTCAGCGAAACCTGACATGCGGTAAGACTATCTGAGTTCAATTCATCAGAAAAGCACAGGATACGTCACGTATGCGTTGCGCACGGCCGATCCGCTGAGTTCGGTCATGCCTTCCCGAACACGCGCTCGAAGATCGTGTCGGCGTGCTTGAGGTGATAGCCGAGGTCGAACATCGCCTCGAGGTCCTTCGCGGGCACCTTGGCGACGACGTCCTTGTCCGCCTTCAGCTCGGCGAGGAAATCGGCGCCGTGTTCCCACGTCTTCATCGCATTGCGCTGGACCATCGCGTAAGCGTCCTCGCGCGAGGCGCCGGCTTGCGTCAGCGCCAGCAGGACGCGCTGCGAATTGTGCAGGCCGCCGAGCTTGTCGAGGTTCTTCTTCATGTTCTCGGGATAGATCACGAGCTTCTCGATGACGCCGGCGAGACGGTTCAGGGCGAAGTCGAGCGTGACGGTCGCATCCGGGCCAATCATGCGCTCGACCGAGGAATGCGAGATGTCCCGCTCATGCCACAGCGCAACGTTCTCCATGGCGGGCAGCGCGTAGGCGCGCACCATGCGGGCAAGGCCCGTGAGGTTCTCCGTCAGCACGGGGTTGCGCTTGTGCGGCATCGCCGACGAGCCCTTCTGGCCGGCGGAGAAGAACTCCTCGGCTTCCAGCACCTCGGTGCGCTGCAGGTGACGAATTTCGATGGCCAGACGCTCGACGGACGACGCCACCACGCCAAGCGTTGCGAAATACATCGCGTGCCGGTCGCGCGGGATCACCTGCGTCGACACGGGCTCCGGCACGAGACCGAGTTTCTCGGCAACGTAAACCTCGACGCGCGGATCGATGTTGGCGAACGTGCCGACGGCGCCGGAGATCGCGCATGTCGCCACCTCGTGCCGCGCCGCGACGAGCCGCTCGCGCGAGCGCTGGAACTCGGCGTAGGCAAACGCGAGCTTGATGCCGAACGTCGTCGGCTCGGCGTGGATGCCGTGGCTACGCCCGATCGTCGGCGTGGTCTTGTGCTCCAGCGCGCGCGCCTTGAGGCCGGCCAATACGCGATCCACATCGGCGATCAGGATGTCGGCGGCCCTTACCAGCTGAACGTTGAGGCAGGTGTCCAGCACGTCGGATGACGTCATGCCTTGATGCACGAAGCGCGCTTCGGGGCCGACGTGTTCGGCCAGATGCGTCAGGAACGCGATCACGTCATGCTTGGTGACGGCCTCGATCTCGTCGATACGCGCGACGTCGAACTTTGCCTTGGATCCTTTGTCCCAAATGACCTTGGCGGCCTCCTTGGGGATCATTCCGATCTCGGCCATGGCCGACGCCGCATGGGCCTCGATCTCGAACCAGATGCGGAAGCGCGTCTCGGGCTCCCAGATCTGCGTCATCTCGGGGCGGCTATAGCGCGGAATCATTGCAGGCCTCGTATTTGGGGCGGATCGGACGATCCAACTCGTTTGCGCGAGGCCTAGCAGAGCCGTCCGCCCGCAGCAATGCGCCGCAAAGGCCAGCCTCAAACGCGGTGAATATCGCCTTGCAGGATGATGGGGCGCGCGCGTTCGCTTTCGCATGCCAGCGACGTCCAGGCGAACTGTCCGCCAGCACTAGCGCACCGCTTCTGCAGCAGTACGAGTGCGCTCCCGCCGATCAGCAACACGGCGGCGATCGCGGAAGACAACCAGACAGTTCTGCGTCGGCGTAACACTATGTCCGTCCTCCGAAGAGCGACTTGTAGTCCGGCCCGGCCTCCCAGCATGGCGGGCAGTGCGCCGCCTCGTAAACGCCGCGTGCGATGGCCCGCGCCAGCACGTTGGCGGCAACGGCGCCGAGCTTCGCCAGCCCGGAGACGGGGTCGGTCAGCGGCGCCTCACCCGTAGCTAACGCGAAGACGACATCGCCGTCGAGCGGCGTGTGCACGGGATAGAGCGCGCGTGCCATGCCCGTTTGCGCCATCACTGCGAGGCGATGCGCCTGCGGCTTCGTCAGGTCTGCATTGGTGGCGACGATGGCGATCGTCGTGCTCGCACCGGGAAGTTGCTTGATGCGCGGCATCAGTGCGTTCTGTGGCATGGACGGTGGCAACCCGCGACCGCCGAACTCACCGTCCTGCTCGAACGCAGCCGCCCAGAAATGCGCGGAAGTTCCCACCGTCGCGGAACCTGCGGCATTCACCGCGACGAGCGCGCCCACCGTCACTCCGCCATCCAGCGTCGCCGACGCGCTGCCGAGCCCGCCACGCATACCGACCAGCGACGCGCCAAAACCGGCCCCGGCCGAACCGAGCGCGAAGTCATCCGAAGCGGCAGCGCAGGCGGCCGTTGCCAGTCCCTCGTACGGATTGGCACCGTCCCAGGACTTGTCGCCACCATTGAGCAGGTCGAACAGGATCGCTTGCGGCACGATCGGGACACGCGCGTCGCCGATGGCAAAGCCGATGCCCAGCTTCGAGAGATGAGACTGCACGCCGGTGGCCGCCGCCAGCCCGAAGGCCGAGCCGCCCGACAAGACCAGTCCGTGCACCTGCTCCACCGATCCTGCCAGCCCGATTGCGTCCGTCTCGCGCGTTCCGGGGCCACCGCCCCGCACGTCGACGGCCGCCACCGCCGGCCGGTCGGGCAGCAGCACGGTCACGCCGGAACAGAGGCGGTCGTCGTGGGCATTGCCGACGCGCAGGCCGGGTACATCGGTGATGAGGTTGCGACAACGTGTCATTGGAGAACAAACCGTTCGTTCAGGTCCCGTTTAAGCGACGGCGTACAGGTTGAAAGCCTGAAAGAGAAGGGGTCACAAAACCTCCGCAAAAGCTTCACGAGCCTTCCGCATTGCAGCGCCATTCGGCCCACAATCGGAAATTATGAAACAGAATAAGCAGCGTATCCGCGCTGCAGTGCAGTAGTGACGCATTTGCAACGCGGAAGGATAGGCGCAGACGTCTGCCAACATCGAGCCACATTCGGCTCCATATTGCGGGGGCTTCTATGAGTTGCCTAAAGAACAGCCACTGATGTGACTGTGTGTTTTCGATCACTACGTCAACCAAGCCAACGCGGGTGTCTTGTATTCCGCAAGTTTGGGAGCACACTTACTTCAATGCGCAAGTGTTTCGTTCGATACAGCGTCAATCACTGCGAACAACGAGAAAAGATCGCCGCCAAAAGGCGGAAAGTGGGAACTGATTGAGGATCACGTAATGTCCGAGCAAATGCAGAGCGAAATTTCGATGCTCAGCGGTCAGCTGGATCAGCTGGACGATCCCCGTGAGGGCTATGCACTGGTTCAAGAGCGTATTCGCACCTACCGGTCGATGGGCGACCAGGTGCCGGATGCACTCAACCTGATGGAACGTCAGCTGTTTCGCGAATGCCTGGCGCAGTCCCAGGGCCGCTGAAGAGTCGCTAACTCAGCCAACGCATTCGGCATCAGGGCAGCGGAATCGCATCCCCTGATGCCGCAATTGGCTTCCAGGCGCCATCGATCCAGGCATTGACCTGATACGACGGCAGCTGCGCATCGCCCTTGGCGTCGAACACGATGCGGCCGAGCTGCGGATCTTCGAATGCGCCGGTCTGGATGGACGCCCCTGTTCTCATAGCGTCGCGCGCGAGTCTTGCGGCCGCCGAAGCCCGCGCCGCCAGCGCGTCGGCACCGTGATCGGCCGAGACCAGCACGAACACCTCTCCGCGTCTGTCAGCCAATCCCGCGCCGAATTCCGCCGTCGCCGTAGCGTCGACACCGAGCAGCGGCGCGGACACGCCTTTCGCACGCAACGCCCGCAGGATGACAATGGCCTCCGAGGGATAGCCCGCGAACAGTATTGCCCCGGTCCCGCCCGTGCCTGCGCCGAAAGCAGCCACCTTGTCCACCAGCAGCGCGTAATCCAATTCGCTCGCCACGAACGGAAACTGCTGCACCGGCAGCCCCGGGTGCGCGATTGCGAGCGCTTTGGCTGCATCGCTGGCGATCGTGCTCATGGCGAACGTGCGGTCATGCAGAAGAGCGATCGGACGGCCGCCGCCGGCACGGGCGAGAAAATCAGCGGCAACGCGACCCTGCTGGTCGTCCCGCCCGGCGAGGCGGAACACGTTTGGCCCCGCTCGCTTGTCGGTCAGGTCACCGTGCCGGGCTCCTACCGCGATGAACGGTATCCCCGCCGCAGCATAGACCGGCGCGGCCGCAATCGCGGCGCTGGAACAGGGATGGCCGATCACGATGCCCGGCCGCAGCGCCACGAGCTTGTGTGCTACCGCCACGGCTGCCTCCGCCTGGCACGCGTCGTCTTCCATCGTTGCCGGCTGCACGGCGTTGCTAATCGCTTCGCCCAGTTCGGCGTAGGTTCCAGACAGGGGCGCGGCGACGGCGAGACCTCCGTCGGCCTTTGCTTCAACAGGCGCGGCGACGCCCAGCAGCAGAGCCACCGCCATCGCGAAGGGTCGCGGCCGTCTCCGTCTATCGCGCCGCATTAGTTCTCGACGTAGCTGAACGAGCCGTCGTCCTGCTTCTTCCAGCTGTACATCACGTAGTCGACGCGGGTGATGTCGCCCTTCTTGTCGAAGCTGAGATCGCCGATCACCGTCTTCCACACCTTGCCCGACTTGATCTCCTCGGCCACCTTCTGCGGATCGAGCGACTTCACCGATTCCGCGGCCTGCGCGATCACCTGCACCGAGGCATAGCTGTAGAGCGTGTAGGCTTCCGGCTTGTAGTTCTTGGCGAGGAACTTCTGCACCACGGCTGCTGCTTCCGGGCGCTTCTGGGGGTCGGGTCCGAACGTCATCAGCGTGCCCTCGACGCCTGGCCCGGCGAGTGCCGCGAACTCCTGCGTGACGATGCCGTCGCCACCCATGAACAGGGCCGTGACGCCTTGGTCGCGCATCTGCCGCAATAGGCCGCCGCCTTCGGTATGTACGCCGCCCCAGTAGACGACTTCGGCGCCGGACTGTTTGATCTTGGAAACCAGCGCCGCGTAATCGCGCTCGCCCTTGTTGACGCCCTCATAGAGAACCTCGGCGATCCCGAGTGCGTTGAGGGCTTTCTTCGTCTCGTCCGCCAGACCTTTACCGTACGTGGTCTTGTCGTGGATGATCGCCAGCTTCTTGCCCGCCAGGTTCTTGGTGATGTACTCGCCGGCCACCTTCCCCTGCTGGTCGTCGCGACCGCAGGTGCGGAACACGTTCCACAATCCGCGTTCCGTGATCTTCGGGTTGGTGGAGCCGGGGGTAATCATGAGCACGCCGCTTTCGGCGTAACGGTCGG
>JAKAXS010000149.1 GCA_021816505.1 Pseudomonadota bacterium | reverse complement strand
CGATCTATCGCCATCTCCACGACGGCGTGCCGATGGAGGAAGCCGTTCGCCAGCTGTCGCTTCGTTACGGTCACATCTCGCAGGCCCGGACCGGCATCATCGACTATTTCTTCGCGCGCTACATGGCCGACAATGCGAAATCGCCCATCCCGTTCTACGACTGGGTGGAAACCGTCTACGATCCCGAGGAGCTTCGCGCGTCCTTCAAGTCCAACACCTGGGCGGACCGCATCGTCGATCGCGTTCTGCATCGCGAGTGAGGATCAAGCCGCAAGCTGAGGCAGCGGCACGCGACACGTATCGAACAGCGCCTTCTGCCGTGCGGCGACCTCGTCCAGCTGAAACCCTTCGATCGTTTCGTTGAACAACCGGAACCAGTTCTGCCGCGCATCGAGATGCAGGAATACGCCGCCCAGCCCGATCGCCGCGCGATCCATGAACACGAACTCGCGCGGCACCGTCACCGGACCCTTTTCGCGCAAAATTTTGTGCACCGTGAAAGCCTCGCGCCGCCCGTACTCGCCCGGCGTCGTCCCCTCTGCGATGGTGCGTTCCCGGTCGTCCAACAGCGGCCCGTAGATGAAGCGCGCCCAGATATTCATGGCGTCGATCAGTTCGCCGGAGAGACCGCGGAAGCCCCACGTCTCGTAGGCATGCACGACGAGGTCGCGCTTGCCGTGGAGCAGCCCATTGTAGAGATCGATGACGCCCTGCACGAAAGGCGTCGGAAACGTGCGAATGCAGCCGTAGTCGAGCAGGTTGATACCCGCGGCACGGCCGTCTCGCTCGAACACGGAATAGTTGCCGAGGTGCGGATCGCCATGGATGACGCCGAAGTGGCTGAAGGGAAACCACCAGGCGCGGAACATCGACTGGGCGATGACATTCCGCTCCTCGATGGCACGCGACTTGAACGACAACAGCGGCTGGCCATCCATCCACGACATCACCAGCAACCGCTTCGTCGACAGCGCCGCGTCGATCTCAGGCACGCGGATGCGCGGATCGCCGGCGAAGATCGCACCATAGAGCGCGGTGTGTCGCGCCTCGAGGTCGTAGTCGAGTTCCTCGCGCAACCGCGCCGCGATCTCCTTCCAGATCTCCTTCGTTTCCACGCCGGGATTCATGCGCGCATGGACCGCGAAAATCAGCTTCAGTTGATTGAGGTCGGCTTCCACGGCCGACTGCATGTCGGGATACTGCAGCTTGGCCGCGAGTGCCTTACTGTCCGGCCCCGTCGCGCGATGCACCTGTCCCAGCGACGCTGAAGCCGCCGCCGTCGTCTCGAAGCTTTGAAAGCGGTTCCGCCAATCGGGTCCGAGCTCAGCCATCATGCGCCGCTTGACGAACGCGGGTCCCATCGGTGGCGCATGCGCTTGAAGCTGACCGAGTTCCTGTGCGTACTCGGCGGGAAGTGCCTCGGGTATCGTCGAGATCAGCTGCGCGACTTTCATGATCGGGCCCTTCAGCCCGCCCAGTGCCGCGGCGAGCGCGGCAGCGTCCCGGCCCCGGTCACCTTCGACGCCGAGCAGCCGTTGACCGGCGACCTTCGCCGCCACCGCTCCGACATTCGTGCCGACACGCACATACCGTGCCGCACGCGCGGATAACCTGTTGTCTTCGCGATCGCTCATGATCTGTCCCGCTTGGCGTCACCCCGACTGCATATTGGGTGGTGCAGCCGCGACCGCCAGCCTTTGCGTTCTGATGTCGGGTAAAAACTATTCGAGCGCGACGACCGCCAATGCATCGGCGAGGCGCTGCAGATCGTCGATGCCGTCACTGTTGGTCAGCACGGTAATGCCGATCCAGCCGGGCTTGCCCGTCTCGACGATGATAGCATTGAAGGCGGTAAACCCGGGCACGGTTCCGGAGTGGCTATAGATGGTCATCCCCGGTGCCCGCTCGACGTAGAATCCCATGCCGTACGCCAGCAACGGCGATATGGGCGCGGACGCCGCAAACATCGCTTTGCGCACCTGCGGCGAGACGATGCGATCCTCCATCAAGGCCTTGTCCCACGCGAACAGGTCCCGCACCGTGCTGACGACGTCGCCGCTGCCTTTGAACCAGTCCGGCTTGCCGAAACGCGCCCGTCGCAGGTAGGTCGGCGTTGCAACGGTGACGGCGGCGTCACTTGCAAAGCCCGTGGCCGCCATACCTGCGGGGACGAACAACTCCGACCTCAGGAACGCCCGGTAACGGCTGTCACCTGCGAATTTGGCGGTATCCGGCGCGCGCATCTCCAGGATTTCCGACAGCAGGAAATAGCTGGTGTTGGAGTACGAGAAGCTGTTGGGCCAGGCCCGCGGCGACAGCTTCTTCACCTCCCCCAGCAACCGGTTCGCCGGCATGGCGCCCCAGGGATCGGTCTCGGGAGGAGGCTCGGCCGTGAAATTCGGCAGGTTGCTGGTCATCGTCAGCAGCGAGCGAACGGTCAGAGGCGGGGCACCGGGCAACTCCCAGCTGGCCACGCCGTCGAACAAATCGCGCAAGGGCTTGTCCAACGTCAGCCGCGTGTCGACGGACGCCACGCTCGTTTCCCGCTCGATCAAGGTGAGCACGGCGGCAGCGGTGAACTGCTTGGTCAGCGACCCGATCTGATACTGCGTGTCCGGCCCGGCCGGGACGCCAGGCTGTGCCTCGCCCCAGCCTTCGGCAACAACCAGTTCGCCATCGATACTGACGCCGGCACTTATCGCCGATGGAGCGTTCTCGCCCCGCCCGGCGAGGAACCCACGAACGATCTCGTCCACACGCTCGGTCTTGCTCTTGGACCACACGCCGGCCGCGACGGACGGCTGTGCCATCGCACCCCACACCAGAACCAAGGCGAGTGCCTTCAGCGTTCTCATGTCGACCTTCAGAGCTGCGTCCAATCAGTTCATCATGATCCGAACTTGGCCGGCAATAGGACAAGTTCACAACACGCGTCGGCGATCGCAAGTTTCGGCACGAAAACGCGCTTCGCGCATGATCGGAGGCAATTCTCCAGCCTGAGCGGTCACTTAGGCTCGCACTGACGCGAAGGAACTTAAGTAACTCATTAGAGTTTACCCGACGCATCTAGTAGGGAGACAGTCCACAATGATTTTGAGAAACGGCTCTATCGCGGCCGCGGTCGCAGCCATTGCCTTCGCCTTTACCGGCGCGGCTTCGGCGGCCCCGTTGTCACCGGCGGCAGCTCAGTCTTCGACTGCAGCTGGTCAGCTGGACTCTTCAGCCACGCAGATCGGCTGGCAGCGTCGCCGGCATTGTCACCGTGGCAATTGCCGCTGGCGCCGTATCTGGGTCCCGGGCCTTAGCATCAATATCGGCCCGCGACACCGCCATCGTCACCACCGCCATCATCGCCGTGGCCGTCACTAAGTGATAAGCTGGGGCAACCCAGTCGTCTGACGAAGGAGGCATCCGTGCTGAGCATCAAGCTGCCGAAACTCATTCTCGGCTTATCCTTGGTGCTCCTGGCGGGTGCCTCTTCGTTTCCTGCCCTGGCACAGACCGTCGATGACGATGGAGCCAGGTACGACAGCCAGACGCCTCCGGGCGTTGTCGGTGACGACGACGATGATGACGACGCATCGGACGACGGAGACGATTCCCGCGATGCCGCTCGAGACGACGATGACGATGATCGGTCTGACGACGATCGCGACGTCTCCGCGCTGAGCGAAGAAGAGCGCCGGTGCGCCGCCGAGTTTTCCTCGTTCGACCCCGTGAGCGGAACCTACCTCAACGACAACGGCGAGCGCGAGCGCTGCCCGCACCTCTTCTAGACAGACGTTAGGGCGCCAGACCGGCCTGCGGCGGCGGCGCATCGGGGTCGGAGACCTCCGACAGGGCCTGATGTCCGTCGCGGTTGTAGATATCCGCCCGGAACTGCGCGCGACCGTTCTGGTCAGCCCAAGCCGTGATGTAGGTGAAGAAAACCGTAACCGGACGGCCAAGGTTGAGATCGAGGGCCTGCCCGCCGGCGAGAACTTCCTGCACACGTCCCGGCTGTTCCCAACCTGGCTCATAGCGCGCCAGCCACTCCGCCAGCTCGAACACACCCTGCACGCGCACGCAGCCCGCACTGAAAGGACGCGACGCCTGCGCGAACAGCGGCTTCATCGGCGTGTCGTGCATGTAGACGCCTTCGGAGTTCGGCATATCGAGGCGCACGAGGCCGAGAGCGTTCTGCTCGCCCGGATCCTGCTTGAACTTGATCTTCTGAGGATCGGCCTGCGTCCAATCGATCTGCGACGAGTCGAGCTCTAGGCCGTTGAAGTGATCCTGATAGACGCGGATCTTCTCCTGCGCGAGATACTGCGGCTCCTTCTGAAGCTTGGGGATCAGGTCCAGCTTGGCGACGCTGTCCGGCACGCGCCAATAGGGAAAGAAGTTCATCGCCTTGATCGTGGCGCGCAGCGTGGGCGTATCTCGACCAGGCCGGCCGACGATCACGCGGTGCCGCTGCTCGACGGTGTAGTTGTCGACCGCTTCCAACTGAAACGCCGGTACGTTCACCAGCACGTAGCGCTGTTCCACCTGCTGCTGCAGCAGCTCAGACACGCGTTGATAGTTGAGCCGCAGTTGGTCAAGCCGCCCCTGGGCGGTGACGTTCAGCGCAGCCAGCGTCGGCCGGTCCACGCGTCCGCTTTCGCGAAGCCCGTGACGTGCCTGAAAGCGGCGAACGCCTTCGACCACATCTGAATCGTAATTGTAGCTGTCGGAGTAGCCGCCCTTGAGATCGCCGGTGACGGTCAACCGCTTGCGCAGCGCGGGCACGCGCTCGTCATCCTCGCCCGGCCGCATGCTGCGATTGCCGGGAATCTCCGGCCAGCCGCCCGCGCTGACGATGCGCTGGTAGACGCCCATCGTCTTCTCGATCGACATCAGCATCTCGTCGCTGCGCCACGGCATGTTGTCCGTGCGCAGGTCGTTCTGCGGGATCTCTTCGCGCTTCTGCTCCTGCTTGGGCGAGTCGTTGTAGCCGAAGCCGAAACCCTGCCACCATTCCTCGGCCGCCTGCGCCCGCACGGGGCAAGCCGCCATTGCGATGACGGCGAGCGCGGCCACGGCTGCACCGCAAACGGCACGCCGATTCCGCTCAGCCGAAAACGCACGCGCCGACGCCGGCAACAGGCCTTCAAGTACCATCTCTTCGATCCCGCCTTGTCTCGGTGAAGCCCTGCCGAAGGGCCTGCATGCCTCGACATGCGAGGCCTTTGATCCACCTAAGGCTTTATCGGTATGGCCAAAGCAAGACCAATATTGCCGCACACATCGCAACGGGTGTCGCTCCGACCCGCGCCGTGACCCTTGTGCATCAGCGTATTGGCCCAACTGCCACGCCCTACGGACCGCCGAAGTGGTCCCACCCGGTCTGGATCAGCGGCAAGCGCGTCCCGTCCGGTCCGGCAAAAAGCACGTCCGCACCGTCATCCAAGCTGCCGATCTCGGTGACTTTCACACCGGCACCCGCGGCCTGGGCCCTGAAATCCGGTGCAAGGGTCGACGGAACCGCCGCCAGGATCTCATAGTCGTCGCCACCGGCCAATATCGTCGCCCAAGCCGTCGGATCCGCGCGAACCACGGAGGCGGCAGCCGGCGACAACGGCAGGGCACCGACCGCCACGGCCGTGCCGACGGAGCTTGCCCGGCACAGCCGCTGCAGGTCCTTCGCCAACCCGTCGGAGATATCCATCGACGCCGATGCAAAACGACGCAACGCAGGCCCCAGGGCGAGCCTTGGTTGTGGCCTCAGATAGGCCGCCACGAGCGATGCAGCCCGGTCCTGCGACAGCCCCCACGTGCCGGCCAGCGCAGGGGCCTGGCGCAGCTTCAGCCCCAGCGCACCTTCTCCCAACGTGCCCGACACGAACAGCACGTCGCCCGCGTGCGCGTCGCTACGCAGCAGGTTCCGGCCAGCTGTCGTCGTCCCCATGGCGGTGATCGTGATCGACAGCGGCCCAGGCCTGCGATCGGTATCGCCACCGGCGAGAGAAATTCCAAACTGATCCTGCGCGTCCTGCAAGCCGCGCCTGAACCCTTCGAGCCAGCTGTGACGCGGCGCGTCCGGAAACGCCAGGGACATCAGGTAGGCCAGCGGTGTCGCCCCCTTCGCCGCCAGATCGGACACGTTGACCGCCAATGCCTTCCAGGCGATGTCGGCGGGATCGTCGTCGGCAAAAAAGTGCACGCCCGCCGCAACGGCATCCACGCTGAGGACCAGTTCGTCACCGGCCGGGACGGAGATCGCGGCGCAGTCGTCCGTGAGGGAAAAGGCGCCGGGAAATCCCGCCGCGAGCGGGCGCAAGTAGCGATCGATGATGTCTGCTTCCGACTGGACCCGATCGCTCAATGTGCGCCTCCGCCTAGGGCTCTGATTTCAGCTCCGCGGTTCTGAGCTTATGCGCGATACGGTCCAGGACGCCATTCACCACGCGCGGCTCGTCCTCAGAAAAGAACGCGTGCGCGACGTTGATATACTCGTTGATGATCACGCGGGCGGGAACATCCGGACGCTCCATCAGCTCGAAAACGCCGGCGCGCAGGATCGCGCGAAGTATGGAGTCGACGCGAACCAGCCGCCAACCCGTCGCGAGCTGCTGATCGATCAGCGGATCGACATCGCGCTGGCGCCGGACGACACCTTTGAGGATGTCGGCAAAGAACACGGCATCCGCAGACTCGAAACCGTCGGCCGAACCTTCCTCGTCCTCACCGGCAACCGCATCCTTGAAACGTACGCTAACAAACTCGTCGATAACCTCGGCAACGTCGGTGCCGGCCAGATCCATTTGGTAGAGCGCCTGCACGGCTGCCATGCGCGCTGCCGTTCGCGGGCGCGGGGTGCCGGGGTCCGACGTCTTTTTCTTTGAAGCCTTCATTCCCTCTCC
>JAKAXS010000148.1 GCA_021816505.1 Pseudomonadota bacterium | reverse complement strand
CTACGTGGCGAGGGGTCTGGCGATGGCGAATACGGGATGGATCTATCCGTTCTTCGGCACGCTGATCGGCTGGCTCGGCGTGGCGCTGACCGGATCCGACACGTCGTCCAACGTTCTGTTCGGCGGGCTGCAGAAGGTGACGGCGGAACAGCTCGGCCTCAATCCGGTGCTTATGGCATCCGCGAACAGTTCCGGCGGCGTGATGGGCAAGATGATCGACGCGCAGTCCATCGTCGTCGCATCGACAGCCACCAAGTGGTACGGTCACGAAGGCAGCATTCTCCGTTTTGTTTTCTTCCACAGTGTAGCGCTGGCGACGCTCGTCGGCTTGCTCGTCATGGGGCAGGCCTACGTGTGGCCGCTCACGTTGCTGGCCCCTTGAGGTAGCGCACTTGACGATCAACGAGGCACATCAACGATCGGAACAGGCGACCTCTAGTCCGCGCGTCGCCCTGTTCGTGACGTGCCTCGTCGATCTCATGCGACCCAACATCGGCTTCGCCGCCGTGAAGCTGCTGGAGGACGCGGGCTGCCGGGTGGAGGTTCCGCGATCGCAAGTGTGCTGCGGCCAGCCGGCCTACAACAGCGGCGACTTCGCCTCGACGCAGCGCATCGCCAAGCATGTGATCGATACATTCGCGGATTACGATTATGTCGTCGGCCCATCCGGGTCGTGCATGGCGACGATCAAGACGGGCTATCCGGCGCTGTTCGAAGACGACGCCGTCTGGCATGCCCGCGCGGTGAAGCTGGCTCAGCGCAGCCACGAGCTGATGTCATTCCTCCGCGATGTGCTGAAGGCTACGCCGCCCCAGACGCGCATGGCGGCGACAGCGACCTATCACGACAGCTGCTCAGGGCTGCGCAGTCTCGGCATCAAGGATCAGCCACGCGACCTGCTGGCGCGTGTGCGTGACCTGAAGCTCGTCGAGATGCAGGATAGCGATGTGTGCTGCGGCTTCGGCGGCACGTTCTGCGTCAAGTACCCGGACATCTCCGTCAAGATGGTGACCGACAAGGCGGCCAATATCGACGCGACCGGCGCCGATATGCTGCTGGGCGGCGATCTCGGCTGCCTGCTGAATATGGCGGGACGTCTGCGACGGTTGGGTAAGTCAACGCGCGTCTTTCACGCGGCCGAAGTCCTGGCCGGCATGGCCGACGGTCCGGCTATCGGCGAGGCGGAGGAGCGGCGATGACGGCGCACGCACGCCCTCCTCATGAATTCGATGCCCGGGTCACGACAGGCCTCGGCGACGCCAATCTGCAGCGCTCGCTGAATGCGCTGAAGGGCACCTTCATCGCGGCGCGCGGGCATGCGGTCACCGCGCTTCCGGAATTCGAGGCGCTGCGCGACGACGGCAAGGCTATCAAGGATCATACGCTCGCCAACCTCGACTTCTATCTGCAGCGCTACGAAGAGGAAGTGGTCAGGCGCGGCGGACAGGTCCACTGGGCGCGGGATGCGGCCGAGGCCTGCGACATCGTTCGGACCATCTGCCGCGAAGCCGGCGCGCGCACCGTCACCAAGGGCAAGTCGATGGTGTCGGAGGAGATCGCGCTGAACGACGCGCTCGAGGCCGATGGCCTGGAGGTGATCGAGACCGACGCTGGTGAATATATCCTGCAGCTGGGGCGCGAGGCGCCGAGCCACATCGTCATGCCGACCGTGCACAAGACGACGGACCAGATCGCCGATCTGTTCCAGAAGCATCATGGAGAGCTTGGCTTCCCGGACCGCACGACTGACGCGGCGGAACTGATCGCCCAGGTTCGCACTGTTCTGCGCGACAAGTACTTCAAGGCGGACGTCGGCATCACGGGCGCGAACTTCCTGGTGGCCGAGACCGGCTCGAACATCATCGTCACCAACGAGGGCAACGGTGATCTGACGTCGACGCTGGCGCGCGTTCACATCGTGACCACGGGCATCGAGAAGGTGATACCGACGCTGGAGGATCTGAGCGTGATGCTGCGGCTTCTGGCACGCAGCGCGCTCGGCAGCGAGATCACCAGCTACACGACACTGTCGACCGGTCCGCGTCGCTCAGGCGATCTCGACGGGCCCGAGGCCTATCACGTCGTGCTGATCGACAACGGTCGTGCGAACATGCTTGCGGGGCATTTTCGCGAGATGCTGCGTTGCATCCGCTGTGGCGCCTGCATGAACCACTGCCCGGTCTACATGTCGGTCGGCGGACATGCTTACGGCTCGGTCTATCCTGGTCCGATGGGGGCCGTGCTGACACCGATGATCAACGGACATGAAGCGGCGGGCGAGCTGCCGCATGCCTGTACGTTGAACGGCCGCTGCCAGAGCGTGTGTCCGGTGAAGATCCCGCTGCCGGATCTGTTGCGGCGTTTGCGGCACCAGCAGTGGGAAAAGAAATTCGTCTCCGCCAAGGTTCGCTGGGGCGTCGGCGCGTGGGCCTGGCTCGCGACGAAGCCACGGCTTTACAAGCTCGCGACAGGCGCGGCGATGCGCGTGCTGGGCTGGGCTGGACGAGACAAAGGCGCGTTCCGCTCCCTGCCGCTTGCATCCGGCTGGACGAAGGGGCGCGACATGCCGGCGCCGCAAGGCCCGACGTTTCAGGAGCTTTGGGCGCGGAGGACACGGCCATGAGCCTGTCGTCGCGCGATTTGGTACTGGGCCGTATTCGCGGCGCGTTGAACGCGCGCGGCGATGCTGACGTCATCGCGCTGAAGCAGCGGATTTCGTCGCCGCCCCGTTGGACCCGGCCGGCGTTCGACGGTGATGATGTCGCGCGCTTCGTCCAGAAGGCAAAAGCCAACCTGAGTTCGGTCGAATTCGTCGCAACGCTGGCTGATGTCGGTAACGCGGTGAACGCCATCCTTCAGTTTCAAGGCACGCCGCGCGACGTCAGCATCGCGCCTGGGTTGGCGCATGTCGCGTGGCCGGAACATTGGACCGTCAATTTCGGAACGGGCCGGCCTGTCGAGCACGTCGCGATAACGGACGCGACGGCCGGAATTGCCGAAACAGGAAGCGTGGTGATGTGCTCCGAAGCCGGGCGTCCTGGCGGGCTCAATTTTCTGCCGGAGCTCCACGTCGCGGTGCTTCACAAAGCTGACATCGTGCACCACCTAGAAGACATCTGGCCAAAGATCCGCGCTTTGCCGGTGTGGCCGCGCGCGGTCAACATCATCTCGGCGCCATCACGCACGGCGGACGTGGCGCAGATCGTCGTGCGGCCCGCCCATGGCCCGAAGTCGCTCCACATCATCATCGTGGAGGCTGAGCAATGACGCTGGTCGTGTGGGGGGAATTGCGGGCGCAGGACGCAATCCTGATCGGAGAGGTTGGTTCTTATTTCACTTTGCGTCGGGCGCCGGCCGTCGCAAACTCGCAGTCGAGGCATTCGCCGCGCTCGGCACGCGGTTCCGCCGGCTTCGGCCGGCGATCCATTTTCAATTCACATAAAGACTTCGGCTCAAAGACACTCGCAATGGGTGCGGGCCAGGAACGGGACACGTGGTTTGCGGCGGCCGATGAGGCTGTCGCTCAGTCGGGAGAACGATCATGCCTACCTTCACTGTGAACGGCGAGAGCCGGCAATTCGACGGCGACGGCGACATGCCTCTGCTGTGGTACCTGCGTGACGAGCTGGGGCTCACGGGATCCAAGTTCGGCTGCGGCGCAGGCGTTTGCGGTGCGTGCACCGCTCACCTCGACGGCGAAGCCATCCGCACATGCGTCACGCCGGTTTCGGCGGCGGAAGGCAAGAAAGTCGTGACCATCGAGGGCCTCGATGCGAACGGCGACCATCCCGTTCAAAAGGCCTGGCGCGAACTTTCCGTTCCGCAGTGCGGCTTCTGCCAGTGCGGCCAGATCATGCAGGCGGCAGCGCTGCTGACGCGGAACCAGGCACCGAGCGACGATGAAATCACGGCTGAAATGTCAGGCAATATCTGCCGCTGCGGATGCTACGAGCGCATCCATAGCGCGGTGCGGCTGGCTGCGGGAGGCGTATGATCATGTTGCATTATCTTGAGAAGGATTTGAAATCGAGCACGGTCGCGCCACGCACCGTTATCGAGAATGTCAGCCGTCGCGGATTCCTCGGCGGAGCGTTGACGGCTTCCGGCTTCGTGCTGGCAATCAGCACGGTTCCCGCCAGCGCGCGCGAGGCCCTGAAGACATATCCGCACGGCGGCCAAGGCATGCCGCACGGCGTGGTCCATGATCCGAAGATCTTCATCGCCATCACCGACAAGGGCGACGTCACGATCGTGACGCACCGGTCGGAAATGGGCACGGGCATCCGCACCAGCCTGCCCCTCGTCGTCGCAGACGAAATGGAGGCCGACTGGAAGCGCGTGAAGCTCGAGCAGGCGCCTGGCGACGAGCCGAAGTACGGCAACCAGGATACCGACGGCTCGCGCTCCATGCGCCACTTCATCCAGCCGATGCGTCAGTGCGGTGCCGCCATGCGCCAGATGCTGGAACAGGCAGCGGCTGCGCAATGGAAGTGCGATCTCGCCGACGTGAAGGCCGAGTTGCACGAGGTGGTCAACACCAAGACGGGCAAGAAGCTCGGCTACGGCGAGTTGGCCAAAGCGGCCATGGCGCTGCCGGTACCGGCCGTCGAGACCATCAAGGTCAAGAAGGAAAGCGAATTCCGCTACATGCGGAAGGGCGAAGCGAAGATCTACGACCTGCACGACATCACGACTGGGAAGGCCATTTACGGCGCGGACATCCGCCTCCCCGGCATGAAGTATGCCGTCATGGCCCGTCCGCCGGTCGTGGGCGGCAAGATCAAGTCGGTCAAGAGCGACGCGACGAAGAAGGTGCCCGGTGTCGAGGCGGTGTTCGAGTTCGCCGGTCCCGACGCACCTCCCTACAAGTTCGCGACGGTGGGCGGCGTAGCGGTGGTCGCCAACTCGACCTACGCCGCACTGAAGGGCCGTGAGGCGCTCGAGGTGGAATGGGACCATGGCGCCAACGCGGTCTACGACACGGACACGTACACGAAGGCGATGTACGAAACCGCGAAGAAGCCGGGAAAGGTCATCCGTAACCAGGGCGACGTCGACAAGGCGTTTGCCGAGGCCAAGGATACGTTCGTCGGCGAGTATCATCAGGCGCACATGGCGCAGGCGCCCATGGAGCCGCTCGTTGCCGTGGCGCGCATCGTCGACGGCAAGGTGGAAGTGTGGGCGCCCGTTCAGAGCCCGTATGGTGCCCGCAAGGACATCGCCGAGGCGCTCAAGGTTCCGATCGAGAACGTCACCGTGCACGTGACGCTGCTGGGCGGCGGCTTCGGCCGCAAGTCCAAGTGGGACTGGATGCTGGAAGCGGTGCGCATCTCCGAGAAGCTGAACGGCGCGCCCGTGAAGCTTCAGTGGTCGCGCGAGGACGACATTCAGCACTCCTTCTACCACACCACGTCGGTTGAGCGCATTGAGATGGCGCTCGACGACAAGGGCAAGGTCACGGGCTGGCGGCACTGCACGGTTGCGCCGTCGATCGTATCGACGTTCGCACCCGACAGCGGACATCAGTTCAACATCGAGTACGGCATGGGCTTCGTGGACATGCCGTTCGAGATCCCGAACATTCGCTGCGAGAACGGCGAGGCCAAGGCGCACGCGCGTATCGGCTGGTTCAGGTCGGTGTCGAACCTGCCGCGTGCATTCGCGGTTCAGTCGGCCGTGGCGGAGCTGGCGCACAAGCTGGGCCGAGACCCGAAGGACATGCTGCTGGAGCTGCTCGGCTCCGATCGCATCATCGATCCCAAGGCCTCGGGCTTCCCGGAAGACTTCTGGAACTACGGCGAGCCGTATCCGGAATTCCCGATCAATGTGGCGCGTCTGAAGGGCGTCGTGAACCTGGCGGCCGACAAGGCCGGCTGGGGCAAGAAGCTGCCGAAGGGCGAAGGCATGGGCATCGCCGTACACCGCGCGTTCGCCAGCTACGTGGCGAGCGTTGTTCACGTGAAGATCGATGCCGACGGCACGATCCGCGTTCCCGAGGTCACGTCGGCCATCGACTGCGGCTTCTACGTGAACCCGGAGCGCATCCGTTCGCAGATGGAGGGTGCGGCCGTGATGGGCATGTCGGCTGCGGCCTATAGCGCCATCACGTTCAAGGGCGGCGCGGTGGAGCAATCCAACTACGCCGACTTCCAGGTGGCGACGATGGCCAACTTCCCGAAGAAGGTGAACGTGGTGATCGCCGATCCGAAGCCGGAGAACCACGCCGGTGGCGTTG
The DNA here is from genome assembly GCA_021816505.1 of Pseudomonadota bacterium. Classification (GTDB taxonomy): domain Bacteria; phylum Pseudomonadota; class Alphaproteobacteria; order Rhizobiales; family Hyphomicrobiaceae; genus JAKAXS01. The sequence continues at coordinate 670 of JAKAXS010000148.1, read as the reverse complement.
GTGAGCCAGGCGTACCGCCGTTCGCACCGGCATTCGCCAACGCGATCTTTGTCGCGAGCGGCCAGCGTCTGCGCTCGATGCCGACGGGCGATAAGCTCAAGGTGTGAGCACGTCGTAGAATAGCGAAAGGCCCGCGGCATTCCTGCCGCGGGCCTTTTCTTTGTTCAGGGAACGCGTGCTAGAATAAGCCGCCGAGCGCCTGGCCGATGACGTCCCCGGTGGACTTCTCCTGGCCTTTGGAACGTGCGGTGCGCGTGGGCTTTGAGAAATCAGGCTGCGGCGGCGCGAGATGGTCGCGGCCCTTGGCGATCTGCGTCCACTTGCCTTCGAGGGCCTGCGTGATGCGCTTTTCGTGGCCGTAGACGTCGGAGAAGAGTTTCACCTTGCCGTCGTCGCCGACCCAGGCGGTGAAGTACGTCAGGTGCATCATGATGCGCTTTTCCATCGGCACTTCATTGTTGAGCGGGCCCGACGCCGAAAGTTCGTCGATCTTCGCTCGATCCCAACCTTTGTCCTCCTGAAGCAGGATTTCGACGAGCTTCATTGGGTTGCGCAGGCGCAGACAGCCGTGGCTCAACGTTCGCTGGGCGGAATTGAACATCCACTTGTCGGGCGTGTCGTGCATGAAGATCGTGTGCTGCGAGGGAAATGAGAACTTCACAGATCGGAA
>JAKAXS010000147.1 GCA_021816505.1 Pseudomonadota bacterium | reverse complement strand
CGGCTGTTCCTCAACATCCAGCCTGTCGTCAGCACGCAGACCCATCGCCCCGTTTTCTACGAAGCCTTGTTGCGCCTTCGAACGGACGACGGTGTCATCGTTCCCGCCGCCGATTTCATCGAAATCGCCGAGCAGCAGAACTACGTCTACGACATCGACGAGCATGCCCTGAGGCTGGCCATCGGGCTGCTTGAGCGCCATCGCGCCTTCGATCTCGCCATCAACATCTCGAGCCTGACGACCGCCGATTTCGCCTGGGTCCGCATGCTCGACGAACTCACCACCGAACGCCGGCAGTTGACGCGCCGGCTGCTCGTCGAAATCACCGAGACCGCGGCGATCGCCGATATGAGCCGCACGCTCCTCTTCGTCGATGCCTTGCGCGATTTCGGTTGCCGCGTCTCGGTCGACGACTTCGGCGCCGGCCACACCAACTTCACCAATCTCACGCTTCTGGCGCCCAACATCGTGAAGATCGATCGCAGCTACGTCGCCAACTACGAGAACGCGAACGCGCGCTCATTCATCGAGGCCGTGGTGGAGCTGGGGCAGACCCTGCACTTCGAAACGGTGGCCGAGGGCGTGGAAACCGAGCAGTGCGCACAGGCCGTGACCGACCTTGGCGTGACCTACCTGCAGGGATTCCTATTCGGCGAGGCGCAGGAACCGGATGTCGCCCTGGCCCCCGCCCTGGTAAACAGCGATCAGGACCGGTCCTGAGCGAGCTTCTCGATTTTCTGCTGCATCGCTGCGAGTTGTGCCTTGAGCTCCGTCAGGTCCTCGCGCGGCTCACCATCCGGCCCGGCCGCAGCAGCAACTGACGGCTTTCCATCCTCGACGTTCTTGGACTGTGCAGCCGCGCCAAACGACGTCCACATCGACATCGCCTGCTCGAACATCTGCATGTTCTTGCGCGCCTGGTCCTGATACGCCTCGAACGCAGCAGCAGGGTTGGAGAAGGCGCTGGTGATCTGTGAGCGAAACTTCTCCTGCTCTTTCACCAAGTTCTCGAGGCTGAACTGCAGGTAGCTGGGCACCATGCGGCCGATGCTGTCATCGTAGAAACGGATGAGCTGGCGCAGGAACGGGATCGGCAAGAGCGTCTGGCCATCCTTGCGGCCTTCCTGCTCGACGATGATCTGGGTCAGAACCGCATGCGTCAGATCGTCTCCCGACTTCGCATCGTAAACCACGAAGTCCCGGTCCGACCGGACCATTGCCGCCAGGTCTTCAAGCGTCACGTACGTGCTTGTCTCGGTGTTATAGAGACGACGGTTCGCGTACTTCTTGACGACGACCGCTTCACGACGCTCGGTAGGCGTATCTGTCTTATTTAGCATCAGCTTGCTCGCTTCGCTCAGCAGCTATATTGCAGTGCATCGTAACACTTGCCCCTGCCGCCGCAAGACTTATGTGCTCGCCTTCTGGGCATATCGTTACGATCCCGCTGCGAACTTCATCAGTCGATTGCGGCGTGCGCGTACGAGCTGTTATGCTTTTCTACAAGAGCGCGTGCGGCGTTATTCGTAGTATTGCGCGACGCAAGAAGCCTTAAAAACCCCGACACTTAATTGCCTGCCCCTCCAAGGAGACGCTCAAAATGGCCGCAGAAGACCAGACGATCGTTATTGCAAGTGCAGCGCGTACGCCCGTTGGCGCTTTCAATGGCTCGCTTGCCAGCCTCAAGGCTCACGAACTTGGCCAGGTCGCCATCAAGGCTGCACTCGATCGTGCAAACGTTCAGCCCGGCGATGTCAACGAGGTCATCCTCGGACAAGTGTTGACGGCTGGCCAGGGCCAGGGCCCTGCGCGCCAGGCGTCTGTCGCCGCCGGCATTCCGGTGGACAGCCCGGCTTGGGGCATCAACCAGATCTGCGGTTCGGGCCTGCGCGCCGTCGCGTTGGGCGCCCAGCAGATCCAGTCTGGCTCGGCAGCGATCGTCGTCGCCGGCGGCCAGGAGAGCATGAGCCAGTCGATGCACGCCTCGCACATGCGCGACGGCACGAAGATGGGCGACGTGAAGATCATCGACACCATGATCAAGGACGGCCTGTGGGATGCCTTCAACGGCTACCACATGGGCACGACGGCAGAGAACGTTGCCAAGCAGTGGCAGGTCACGCGCGAAGAGCAGGACAAGTTCGCCGTCGCCTCGCAGAACAAGGCTGAGGCCGCACAGAAGGCCGGCAAGTTCAAGGACGAGATCGCGCCCGTCACCATTAAGGGCAAGAAGGGCGACACCGTCGTCGACAGCGACGAATACATCAAGCACGGCGTCACCATCGAAGGCATTGCCAAGCTTCGTCCGGCGTTCGATCCGAAGGAAGGCTCGGTCACCGCGGCGAATGCATCCGGGATCAACGATGGCGCCGCCGTCGTCGTGCTGATGACGGCCGCCGAAGCCAAGAAGCGCGGCATCAAGCCGTTGGCGACGATCAGGTCGTGGGCCCAGGCCGGCGTCGATCCGTCGATCATGGGCACGGGGCCGATTCCTGCGTCCAAGAAGGCGCTGGAGAGAGCTGGCTGGACCACGAAGGATCTCGATCTGGTCGAAGCCAACGAAGCCTTCGCGGCGCAGGCATGCGCGGTCAACAAGGGCCTCGGCTGGGACACGGACAAGGTCAACGTCAACGGCGGCGCCATCGCGATCGGTCACCCGATCGGCGCATCCGGCGCGCGCGTTCTCACGACGCTGCTGTACGAAATGCAGCGCCGCAACGCCAAGAAGGGCCTCGTGACGCTGTGCATCGGCGGCGGCATGGGCGTCGCCATGTGCGTCGAGCGCGATTGATCCGTTAACGCTGACATCTAATTCCCGGCCGGCTTCGGCCGCGCCGGGTTTTTCTTCGCTACGTTGATATTCAACCAATCACAAAAACCGCGAGTTCAGGGAGGAATACCACTATGGCGCGTGTAGCCGTCGTTACGGGAGGCACGCGTGGCATTGGCCACGCCATCTCCATCGAATTGAAGCACAAGGGCTATCGCGTCGCTGCAAGCTACGCCGGCAACGATGCCGCCGCCCAGAAATTCCAGGCCGAGACCGGCATCCCCGTCTACAAGTTCGACGTCGCGGATTTCGATGCCTGCGCGAAGGCCTTCGCGCAAATCGAGAAAGACGTCGGCCCCGTGGACGTCCTCGTCAACAACGCCGGCATCACGGCTGACGGCATGTTCCACAAGATGACGCGCGAGCAGTGGGACAAGGTGATCGGCACCAACCTCAACGGCCTGTTCAACACCACCCGCCAGGTTTGGGAAGGCATGCGCGCCCGCAAGTTCGGCCGCGTCATCAACATCTCGTCGATCAACGGCCAGAAGGGCCAGATGGGCCAGGTGAATTACTCCGCGTCGAAGGCCGGTGATATCGGCTTCACCAAGGCGCTGGCTCAGGAAGGCGCGCGCGCCGGCATCACCGTCAACGCGATCTGCCCCGGCTACATCGCCACTGAGATGGTCAAGGCCGTGCCGCAGGACGTGCTGGAGAAGAGCATCCTCCCGACCATCCCCGTCGGCCGCCTCGGCGAGCCCTCCGAGATCGCCCGCTGCGTCGCTTTCCTCGCCTCAGACGATGCCGGCTTCATCACCGGCTCGACCCTGACCGCAAACGGCGGCCAGTACCTGGCGAGCTAATCGCCAGCAATTGCCGGATCGCAAAAACAAAAGCCGGGCGCCTCGCGGCCCCGGCTTTTTCAATTTCCGCGGTGACGTTCCTACATCGGCGCGGCGACGACGAGCGTCCAGAACGACTTGAACTCGCTCTTCGGGTCCTGCACCAGCGCGAGACCCATCTCCGTGCCGTCGGAGAGCAGCAGGTTCTTGTTGTGGCCGGGGCTTTCCTTCCAGCCCTTCAGCACTTCGACGAAGTTGACCTGCCCGGTGCCGACGTTCTCGGCGGCCACCTTGGCCGGGTAGCCGACACGCTTCACGCGATCCCACGGGTTGGACCCGTCCGAGCCGTAGTGCGATATGCGATCCCACTTGGCCAGATCGCGCGAGTGCGCCTTGGCAGCCTCCGACAGCTGCGCGTTGAGGACCAGCGGCTTCAGCCCCTTCTCGCGACGGTACTTGTTGATCAGGTCGCGCGCCTGCTGCGGATCGAGCGCGGTGCGGGAATAGTCGCGATCGGAGAGCGCACCGCGTGTCGCTTTCTCGAAGCTGCCGCTCGGTGCCTGGTCGGACAGCGCGGCAACCTTTTGAGGCTTGGTCTTGAGCGGCGCTGGTTCGTCGCCGCCGAACATCCCGAAGCCGAAGCCCGAGCTGGATTGTGGATTGACGGATGCTGTGGTGGGGCCGTCGCTCTCGGCATAGCCAGAGGAGATGGCGCTGGAATTCAGGCTGCAGCCGCCAAATGCGACGGCGCCCAAGACGAGAAATGCAAGTGCAACGCGGTACATGTACAACCTACTATCGCCCAACAAACACGGACCTGTAGCCCGATCATTGCAGCAATCGGTTAACTCCACGTTAAAGGTAACGCTTCGCTAACATCAGACGACGACGGTTGAGTGAACGGCCCCGCCCCCCGACGAAACCTGATTTCCCTCAAACCCCCCAAGGCATATTCCGTCCCAAAATCGTGACGGCAGTGGGGCGTGATGCGCCGAAACACCTGATCGGCGCCAAATCTCGGATGCGCTTGGAGTTACGGGGAATCCGATTCAGTATCGCCGAATCGAACCGGTGATTCGCGCGTCCGGACGCCCACGACTGCGCAAGGCGGCAACAGTGTCGCCTCGCGTCACGCAGAGCTTCGCCCGGAGCCACGGTATTATGCAGTTGAGCAGCGAGAAGATCGGCGATCTTACCGCCGGCCGAGCGCCGGACGGCGTCGCGACGCTGCTGCTCGTGCGCGCGGCCTGCGATGGCGGCGCAACCCGCGCCGAAGTCGTCCGCGATCTGGCTCCTCTGTTCGCGCACAAGCTTTCGCCCGCGGAATGGCGCCAAGCGGCAGATGCCGCCTCGTCCGACCTATTGAGCCTGGGCCTTGTGACCGAAAAGCGCGGCCGCCTCAAAGCGACGGAAGCCGGAGCGGAGCAATCTGCCGCGTTTCTGGGCCAGAGTGCCGTGGATCACGAGTGGTCCACGCTGCGCGACACGATGCTGATCGCCAAGGCGCTGGGCATCGCCGGCGAGCCCACGGCGCGATTGAAATCTCTGACCCGGCCGGAAGCTTTGAGCGCGATCATCGTGCAGCAGGCCTATGGTCTGCCGCTGAAGAAGAACGAGGCGCCGGCCCGCCTGCGCGCCCGTCTCGCGATGGTGGCGCTGGAACGCGCCTTCGGCAATACGATCAAGTCGGGCTTCGGTTCAGGCGCCAGCCTTCCCTCCAAGCCGGGACGCGCGCTGGCCGGTCAGCTGTCTCTTCACCCGCGCGAGTTCCCTACCGACGCCAAGCTGATCGCCGAACTCGCGGCCGAACAGATCGGCGCACCGCGCGCCGACCTGGAGCAGTTGCGCCTCGCCGTTTTGAAGAGGCTGGGGTCGCAGGCGCTGGAGATGCGGCGTCCGGTCTCTTCGTCTCATGCCCCGTCAAAGCGGGCCACGGTCGCCCCACCCTCCGCGCTTCCCGCAGCGGCGAACGATGCCCGCCCGCCGATCCGCCCGGACATGGCGCAGTTCGCCGCAGCGGTCCATGCCGCCGCCCGCACCTGCGCCGATGGCTGGCCCGGCAACCGCAAGGCGTTCATCTCGAACGTCTGGACGGCCGTGCGGCAACGGGCACCGCACTGGAGCCTCTCGGAAATCGAATTCAAGTGCATGCTGGCCGAGGCGCATCGCTCTGGCGAAATCGTGCTGGCCAACGCCGATCTCAAGGACAAGAAGAACATCAAGGAGCTCGAAAGCTCCGCCATCCTCTACAAGAACACAGTCTGGCACTTCGTCCGCGTCGAAGACTGAAACGTCACGTCACCACCTAGTCCGCCCGCGTCAGAACAGTGAGAAGTGATGCAGCCTGAAGCTGTCAATGCCGCTACGGAAGCCAGCAAGTTTTCGCAGGCTTTCGAGCACTCGATCACCTGGGAAGATGACCTCTGGCGGCCGACCCCGTCGACGTCATCGAGGTGCACGCGAAGGCGCGCGCGAAATTCTCCGATCTGCTGACGTCGGTGACGAGCGGCAAGGGCTCGTCCACGCAAGCGCGCATTCTGTTGTTCCACGGGCAGTCCGGCGCCGGCAAGACCCACCTTCTGCGCGCATTGCGCACGTCCGCCCATCGCCAGTCGAAGGCGTACTTCGGCTACGCGCAGATGACGCCGGACATCTCGAACTACGCCGACTATTACGTCCGTCGCCTCGTCCATTCGCTGGAGAAGCCGTACGATCCCGACGAGGGCGGCGAGAGCGCCTTGGCGCGCCTGACGCGCCGCCTCGTGACCGACGCCGAGCTGCTGTCGCCCATCATCCTGGAGCAACTCCGCGAGGCGAGCCTTGGCGAAGAAGGCCTGGCCAAGCTCGTGCTGCAGCTGGCCGACGAGATCATCGCCAGCCCGAAGTATCGCGACCTCGAGCTCGACATCAACATCGTGCGCGCGCTGCTGTATCTGGAGCGCAAAGACCCGCGCATCGACCAGCGCATCCGGCAGTACCTGAACGGTCGCCAGCTGACACCGCTCGCGCTGAATTCGGTCGCCGCGCTCGATCCAAATACAGGCGAAGACCGCGCCTTCGAGATCATCACCGCGCTGGGCCAGCTGATGTGGACGGTGGAGCGGGCCGCCCTCGTGTTCTCGATCGATCAGGTCGAGGACCTGCGCTTCTTCAACGATCCGGAAGAGCGCTTCCAGAAGGCCGTGCGCGATCCCATCCAGATCGCCAACCGCCTGCCCAACGCCATCATCATCATCTCCTGCCTGGAAGATTTCTACGGCCAGGTGCGCGGCGTCCTCGCCCAGTCCTATGTGGACCGCATCGAGAAGTCCGGCCCGGT
>JAKAXS010000146.1 GCA_021816505.1 Pseudomonadota bacterium | reverse complement strand
GGCCTTGCAGAACTCCATGATGTTGACGCCGCGCTGACCCAGCGCAGGTCCGATCGGGGGCGAGGGGTTAGCCTGCCCTGCATTCACTTGCAGATTGATGTAGCCGTCTATCTTCTTCGCCATATGGCGTCCCCTACTGTCATACGGAAGGAACCGGATGGTCCTTCCAGGGTTAGCGGTCCGCGGGATTTCCGGTCGCCCGGCGATCCCTCCCGCACTCGCCGCTTCAGGTCTTCAAGGCAATCGCCAATCGGATCCCTTTGCGGCCTCCGGCCTGTTCAGCCGGAATTCGTCGTCGTCTCGTCTCGCAGTTCGAAGCTCACCGCCCGTCAGGCCGGCACCTTCTCCACCTGACCGAACTCAAGTTCGACAGGAGTCGGACGACCGAAGATCGACACGGCAACCTTGAGCCGCGCCCGTTCCTCGTCGACCTCTTCCACGTGCCCGGAGAACGAAGCGAACGGACCGTCCGCGACCTTCACCTGCTCGCCGATCTCGAAGGTGATCGAAGGCTTGGGCCGTTCAACGCCCTCCTTCACCTGATTGAGGATGCGCATTGCCTCGTCATCGGAGATCGCAACCGGCTTGTTGTCGGCCCCAAGGAAACCGGTGACCTTGGGCGTGTTCTTGATCAGGACGAACGCGGGGTCCGTCATTTCCATCTTTACGAGGACGTAGCCCGGCAGGAACTTGCGCTCCGCCTGGATCTTCTTGCCCCGCTTGACCTCCACGACTTCCTCGGTCGGCACCATCACCTCGTCGAAGAGGTGGGCGATCCCTGCAGCCTTCGCGCGTTCCTTGATCGCGTCGGCCACTTTCCGCTCAAAGTTCGTGTAGGCGTGCACAATGTACCAGCGCTTCGCCATCGTCTGGGTCTCTGCCTGCGCTATCATCTGAAGTTCAACTACCCCGGCTCATCGGTGACGCGAAAACCGCGTCACGCATTAGCGGCCGAGCTGCAAGATCTGCCCGACGACCCAACCCAAAACCTGATCCGCCAGAAGAAAGAAGATCGACGCGAGCGTCACCATGATCAACACCATGAGGGTGGTGATCCAAACTTCCTTCCACGTCGGCCAAGTTACCTTGCCGACTTCCTGCCGCACCTCTTGGATGAATGAGAACGGGTTATACTTCGCCATCGAGCCAATTTCCCAGCGGGCGCCATGCGACATAGCGCCGCACAAAGCGACGCCCTTAAGCCGGTCCGGCGCCCTTCGCTGGATCGGCTGTACCAAATTCAGATGGCAGGGGCGGAGGGGCTCGAACCCCCGACCTTCGGTTTTGGAGACCGACGCTCTACCAATTGAGCTACACCCCTACGAACGCCAATCGGCGCCGTCTGCCCGTCCTTGCTTGGGGGATGGGCGGGCATGCTTAGCCGATGTCCGCCGCTTTGTCACCGCCTCAACCGCAAATTTTGGCACGGCCACGCAAGATGCCGGTCTCTTCCTCTAGTTCAGCGGCACCCGTAGCATGGCCCGGCCCGTCACAGCCTCGTAGTCGGAGACGCCCACGCCATCGTAGCTACCCGTCAGATCGATCGCCGTCCCTTCCTTCAACAGCAGCGCGAGCCCCAGATCGACCCGACCGCGGACACCGGACGGCCCCGACGGCTCACCGTCGATCGCCCCGCCGCCCGATAACGAAACGTCCTCGGTAAACGTCCACATCACCTGACTGCCTATTCTGGGCACCACGATAAAGCCAGGCCGCGCGTGCCACGAATAGCTCACTTCCGGACCGGCTAGTGCCTGCCCCGTGCCGAAGCGCAGCTCAGGCATGACGTTGCCGACAATATCCGTGTAGCCCTCGGTCGTGTCTTGCATGTAAGCGATTGTCGCCGATGGGGAGAACGTCCACGGCCCTTGCGCCCAGGCCCCGCTGATGGTGCCGCTAGCCAGCCAGCGCGTCGATCCGAACTTGTCCGTGACGCCGCCCATGGTCAGGCTCTTGTCGGCCTCGCCCCAGCCGAAGCGTCCATGCACGATGATGTTCTGATCCAGCCGGACAGCCGCATATGGCCCCGCGAGCCAGCCGCGTCCACCGGACTCCGTCTGATCGTTTTCGAGTTCGGTATCGTCGAATTGGATCATCAGGCCAGCCAGGAACTTCGGCGTGAACAAGTAGTCGGCGCCGATCCCGACGGTGCCAAATCGGCCATCGCTGCCTTGAACCTTGAGATCGGTGAACTTGCCTTCGATCCAGACGTCGAACGGATTGGGCGTGGTTCGCATGTTGGTCGCAACCTCGCCAGGCGACAAGGCCGACGCGGCCTTGACCTGGTCGACATACTGCGTCGCCTGGCTCAACGATGCGGCGAAGTTCAACCGCGACCCGTTGCTCAGATCGCCCGATAGGCGCATCGGACCGTTCACCGCGAACGCCGTGCCGCCGAAGCGCTCGTCGCCGGCATCGCGGCCATTGCGCGCTTCAAACGCGCTCGCATAATGAAACGGGTCGCCATCAAGGTTCGCTTGGCCACCCGTGAAATGACCGGCAAGCGCTGCGCCAAATCCGATGCGCGCCGGAGCACCCGCACCTGGCGTCCCCGCAAATCCAAATGCGGCGCCGCTGCCTTCTCCGAAAAAAGTCGCGCCGGGCGAACCGGGTCCCTGGATACCGACGTTGCTTTGGCTCTTGGTAAAGCGTTGGATAGAGATATTCCTACCTGCCGCCACGGAGATGATCGAATTACTGGTGGTGCCCGCGATCACCCTCGACGAAGCGGTCTTGGTCTGCTGAGTTTGAGGCGAATTGTTCAGCGCATGGTCGCCTCGGCGCACTGTCCGGCGCACCTCGGGTGCGGCGGCAAACATTGAGTCACCCGCCTGGTTCGCCAGAATGATGCACTCCCCTTGAAGTGCAAAGGTGACCACGTTACCCAAAACCGAGCAAATGGACGAACTCGGCCCCGATATCGAATAAGTCACCGGCAAATTGGACGACGCCGAAGCATTGATCGTAAGCGACGTCGTCTGACTCCCTACCCGTTGCGGGACATGAAACAAGATCGTCTGGCTGAGCAGCCCCGAACTCGGCGTCACCGAACCTGATGCCGCTGAAGCCGTCTGCGGACCACCCGACGTCAATGCCCGAACGGTGAACGTGTAGGGCGTTCCGTTCGAAAGTCCCGTCACGGTGATGGGCGACGACATCGAGGTGGCCGTGATCCCGCCGGGGCTGGACGTGGCCTCGTAATTCGTCACCGTCGCGCCGCCGCTGGAGCCAGCCGTGAAGCTGATGGTCGCCTGGCCATTGCCGCCCACCGTGCTCGTGATCGTCGGCGCTACGATCGAGCCGGCGGTGACGGTGAAGGTCCGACTGACCTGTGACGCGGCCACGTATGTGCCGTCACCCGCCTGATCGGCGTTGATAGTGCACGAGCCTGTCGTATTGAAAGCCAGTGTCCCGCCCCCGCTGATCGTACACACACCCATCGTCGACGAAGAAAACGTCACTGGGAGCATTGAGTTCGCCGACGCCGATAACGTGGGCGTCGTTCCAAACACCTGATCGGGCGGCTGATTGAATGTGATTGTCTGCGGCTGCAGTTGAGGATTGTCAAACGTCGAGCCCGAAACCGAAGCCGTCACCGCGCCAACCAGATCGATGTCGAACAACACGGTCACCGACTGTGCGCTTCCATCGGTATATTGATACGTGAAGTCGCAAGAAAACCCCGGATTACACCCCCCGGCACCAGCGCTGCTGGCGCCGCATCCGAAGCCAGTACAGCTTGGCGTTCCGTTAGTGAACCCTCCGAATATCCTGTGTCTTATCGTAAAAGTACCAACTGGCGAGAAGTTGATCTCGAAACCATTCGTGGAAATCAACGCTCCCGCTGCGCAAGTGCCTATCGTGCCGTTACCGCTCAGAGAGCCGGACGTCGTTGTCCCAGGACACGATCCAGCTTCCGCGCTACGTGCCTGAAACACGGTCGCGAATATCGCAGCAATAAGAACTGGCAAACAGCACGACGCGGCGCGCCTGACGAACCGCACCCCAATCCCCCGGCCAAACATCGCAGCAATCTCCGCAGCGGCGCGCCAATGCGCGCTTGAACAGCCCCACTCGGTCGGGAGGCCTCAAACGACACGCAGGAATGACGCTACGGAATGGCACAGAAGGGGGAGGCAACGAACCTGTGGCAACAGCCGACAATTCGATTCGTACGCAGAATAACTTCATGCGTACCATAAACTGCGTGCCCGCCGCAATTGGCATGGCGATTCTGTGCGTGAGATGTGGAAACAAATTTAGCCGCTAGGCGATCTTCTCAACCACCACGGCCGACCCGTAGGCCAGCACCTCGGTCACGGCCGAGGCCATCTCGTTCGCATCGTAGCGCATCGCGAGCACGGCATTCGCACCCATCGCCGCGGCGTGCTGCTCCAAAAGTTGCAGCGCCTCGGCCCGCGCCTCGTCGGCCAGCTTGGTATAGACGGAGATGTTGCCACCGAACACGATCTGAATCGACGCGCCCAGATTCCCAACGATCGATCGCGACCGCACCGAAAGCCCACGCACCAGCCCCAGCTGTTTCACCACCCGATAACCCTGCAGTTCGTTGGTCGTGACGACGATCATGGTGGCCTCCAAAGCAAAACGGCGCGCCATCCAACGATGGCGCGCCGCAATCGTCCGCGCAAGATCTACGCAATCTCCCTCTCCCCGTCCCTGCACTTGACGGGGAGAGGGCTGGGGTGAGGGGCAGGTTCTGGCTCTGCTGTCGCTTGGTGCCGAACCAACGAAAAAGGGCAGCACCCGCTAACCTCGTGCGGATGCTGCCCCTCACCCTGACCCTCTCCCCGTAAGAACGGGGAGAGGGAATGATGCTTATTCCACGATCTTGGTGACGACGCCGGCGCCGACGGTGCGGCCGCCTTCACGGATGGCGAAGCGGACCTTCTCTTCCATCGCGATCGGCGACACCAGTTCAACGTCAACCGAGATGTTGTCGCCAGGCATGACCATTTCCGTGCCCGCCGGAAGCGTAACCACGCCCGTCACGTCCGTCGTGCGGAAGTAGAACTGCGGACGGTAGTTCGTGAAGAACGGCGTGTGACGGCCGCCCTCGTCCTTCGTCAGGATGTACGCCTCAGCCTTGAACTTCTTGTGCGGCTTCACAGAGCCCGGCTTCGCCAGAACCTGACCGCGCTCAACCGAGTCCTTGTCGATGCCGCGCAGCAGGCAGCCAACGTTGTCGCCGGCCTCGCCCTGGTCCAGCAGCTTGCGGAACATCTCAACGCCCGTGACAACGCACTTCTGCGTGTCGCGGATGCCGACGATCTCAACTTCCTCGCCGACCTTCACGACGCCGCGCTCGATGCGGCCCGTCACAACCGTGCCGCGGCCCGAGATCGAGAACACGTCTTCGATCGGCATCAGGAACGGCTGGTCCTTCGGACGGTCCGGAAGCGGGATGAACGTGTCCAGAGCGTCGTACAGCTTGATGATCGCTTCGTCAGCCAGCGGGCCCTTCTCGCCGTTCAGGGCCTGGATCGCAGCGCCGCGAATGATCGGCGTGTCGTCGCCCGGGAAGTTGTACTTCGACAGAAGATCGCGGACTTCCATCTCGACCAGGTCGAGCAGCTCCGGATCGTCGACCACGTCGCACTTGTTCAGGAACACCACGATCTTCGGAACGCCGACCTGGCGGGCCAGAAGGATGTGCTCGCGCGTCTGCGGCATCGGGCCGTCGACAGCCGAAACGACCAGGATCGCGCCGTCCATCTGCGCCGCGCCCGTGATCATGTTCTTCACGTAGTCGGCGTGGCCAGGGCAGTCCACGTGCGCATAGTGACGGTTCTCCGTCGCGTACTCGACGTGAGACGTCGCGATCGTCAGGATCTTCGTCGGGTCGCGACGGCCCTGGCTCTCAGAAGCTTTTGCCACTTCGTCGTACGCAATCGCCGTCTGCGTCCAGCCGCGATCCGCCGACACCTTCGTCAGCGCCGCTGTCAATGTCGTCTTGCCGTGGTCCACGTGACCAATCGTGCCGACGTTGCAGTGCGGCTTGTTCCGCTCAAATTTCGCCTTGGCCATCTCGGCTCTCCTTCAGTCTCTCGTAATCATCCCCGGCTTCAGATCGCCGGCATTCTCGAAGTTCAGTTCAGGATCAGGCGTACTTCGCCTTCACCTCGTCAGCCACATTGCGCGGCACGTCCGCGTAATGGGCGAATTGCATGGTGTAGGACGCGCGCCCCGTCGACATCGACCGCAGCTGGCTCACGTAGCCGAACATGTTGGCGAGCGGTACGAAAGCACGGATCACGGTCGCGTTGCCGCGCATCTCCTGCGTGCGGATCTGGCCGCGCCGCGAGTTGATGTCACCGATCACACCGCCGACGAAATCGCCTGGCGTGACGACTTCAACGTCCATGATCGGCTCGAGCAGCTTCATGCCACCCTTTTCGCAGCCTTCCTTCACGGCCGAACGGGATGCGATTTCGAACGCGATCGCGGACGAGTCGACTTCGTGGAAGGCGCCGTCGAACAACGTGACCTTCATGTCGACGATCGGGAAGCCGATCAGCACGCCGCTGTCCCAAACGGACTCGACGCCCTTCTCGACACCGGGGATGTATTCCTTGGGAACCGTACCGCCGATGATCGTCGCTTCGAACTCGTTGCCCTTGCCGGTCTCGTTCGGCTCGAGCTTCAACTTCACGCGCGCGAACTGACCGGTACCGCCGGTCTGCTTCTTGTGCGTGTAGTCGATCTCGGTCGCGCGAGCGAGGGTCTCGCGGTAGGCAACCTGCGGAGCGCCGACGTTGACGTCCACGTTGTGCGGCTCGCGGCGCATGATGTCGACTTTGATGTCGAGATGCAGCTCGCCCATGCCCTTGATGATCGTCTCGCCGGATTCCTGGTCGACAGCGACGCGGAAGGACGGATCCTCGACCGCGAGCATGTGCAGGACCTGGGAC
>JAKAXS010000145.1 GCA_021816505.1 Pseudomonadota bacterium | reverse complement strand
TGGACATATAGCCGTAAACGACATCTCGGAACTCATGCTGTGCTTCGAGACGGAGTTTGCGAGCCTTTTCCCGGTCGTCTGCAATGAACTTTCGCGCGAACATACCTTCGCTACCAAACGGGTTCTGATGGCCGCGCGCGATGCTCAGCAGATCGATGAGGGAATAGAGGTCCCATAACCGATTTTGGATCGGCGTTGCCGTGAGCATTAACACGAAGGGAAACCGCCGCTCTTCCAGAGCTTTTTTGAAGGTGACGGCTACCTTAGGAGGCTTCTCGACGCCGTAGAGATTCCGCAGCTTGTGGGCTTCATCCAGGATCAGCATCTGAAAGCGGTCACGCGGAATTTTATCGAGGTACAACCGCGCGGAATTGTAGGTGGTTATTATCGCATCGACGTCCTCCGCGTCTTCCTTGACGAGGTCGTTGCCGATCAGGACCTCGGAGGAGATGTTGAATTTGCTATCGAGTTCTTCTTTCCACTGCGGCCCAAGGATCTTCGGGCAGACGATCAAGATTTTCCCCAACCGCTGACGGGCGGCGAGTTCCGAGATGATCAAGCCGGCGCTAATCGTCTTACCGAGGCCGACATCATCGGCCAGGAGCGTAACGGGCAATCTGCGGCAGTACGTGATGAGGTTGGTAACCTGGTGGTGGAAAGGTTCTATGCGGCCGCGCCATCGATCTTCGGATTTTAGGTCGTCGCGACTCTCGATGACGATTGGTTCAATAAGACTCCACTCCAACCCAGCGACATAGGTAGACAGTGCGTCGTGGGATGCAGCCCGACGCATGATCTTAGTTTGCAATGCCATCTGAAACCGATTGAAAAACCGTGGAGGAAGCCAATGCGCATTCGTATCATGCCCCGTCTCGGGCGCGCATTTCTTCGGGTACCGAGTTGCAGCATTTTCCCCTGAATATGATGTTTAGGTCGCGGTGATGATTGGAAGCGATCACCGTAGAGCGTCACTGCGCTAGCAACTGCAACATGGGCTGCAACATGGGCTGGTAGAGCAGATCAAAAATTTATGCATATAAATCAGATCGGATTGGCGGAGGGGGTGGGATTCGAACCCACGGTAGGCTTGCACCTACGCCGGTTTTCAAGACCGGTGCCTTAAACCACTCGGCCACCCCTCCAGCTCAGGTCATGGGCCGGCTCAAGCCACGCGCTGTATGACCGGAAGAATGAGCAGGATCAAGGTCCAAATCGAATCTCGACAGGCGGTGTAGCGGCATTTTCAATTGCCGGTTCCTGCAATTGCAGCCTGCAGGACAACTCACTAGTGTATTAGCTATGCGCAAATTAAACGGCGTACACCAATGAATAAAACCAATCGATTTGAAACACGCCCATTATATCTGCAAGTCCGCGACATGCTTTTAGGGCGGATCACGACCGGAAACTGGAAGCCCGGCACCCTGATACCGAATGAGATAGATCTCGCACGCGAGTTCGGTCTCAGTGTCGGTACGGTGCGCAAGGCGCTCGACCAGCTACAGGCCGAGCATCTCCTCACCCGTCGCCAGGGCCGTGGCACGTTCGTCAACGATTTGGCAAGCAATGAACATGCGTCACGCTTCGCCAATCTCTATGGCAGTGACGGTGCCCGCCTGAACCTCAAGAGCAAGGTGCTTTCCGTCACCGCCCATGCGGCGGACGAACCTGCGCGTCGGGCACTCAGCCTGCCTCAAGGCGCTAGTGTAATACACCTTGTTCGCCTGAAATTCCGCATGGACCTGCCGTGCGTTTATGAAACGTCCATACTGCCGGCGGCATTGTTCGCCGGTCTGCCGGACGACACCAATATCCCCGACGAGATCTCCGCGCTCGCTCAGAAATATGGGCAGATCGCCGGCAGCGCGGAAGAAACCGTTTCGATTTCCCAGGCTGACAAGGATGCAGCTCAGAAACTATCCGTGGCCGAGGACAGCGCACTGCTCCATCTTGACCGGAAAGTTTTTGCGGTCGAAGGGCAGACGCTTGAATGGCGCCTCGCGCTTTGCAATCTGCGCGGCGGCCACTATAGGTGCATGGTCGCCTGAGCTGTGCGATTGTGGAATGAGGGATAGGCCAAGCCGTGGCCGATCCCATCCTGCGCGTAGGACAAGCTAGTGCCGACTTCGAGCCACAACGCGTCGCATAAGTCGGCACCCATTACTCTCCTGATCGTCGACGACGAACACCAGGCCCTCAAGTATTTCTCACGATTGTTCGGCGCCGACTTCGAAGTGCTGACCTGCGAGAGTGCCGAGCAGGCGCTGTCATTGTTCGAGGCGCGCGAGGGACGTATCTCGATCATCGTTTCCGATCATCAGATGCCCGTCACCAAGGGCACGACGCTGCTGGCCCGCGTGAAGGAGCGTTGGCCGCAAACAGTCCGCCTTCTCACGACCGCCTTTGCCGATACGGAGAGTCTGGCTGCGTCGATCAACGAGGCATCCGTTCATCGCTATATCGCCAAGCCGTGGAATCTGGACGACCTGCGCGACGTTCTTTCGGAAGCCTCGCAGGCGTACGCACGCAATGCGCACAACCCCAGCGGTCCCGCGACGGACCTCCCGCCTCTCGTGGGAGCGGTGGCGCACGAGATGGCCACGCCTCTGCTCAGTATCGAGCTGACGTCGAAGTCCATCCTCAACGCGGTGCGCGATCAGATTGCCGCCACCCCCCCGGACGAGCAGACGGAAATGGCGGACACCCTCGATCGGTTCGCGCGCGCGGCGCAGCGCATCGGCGAGGATGCGGCGCGCGCCCGCCGGCTCGCCCGGGCGCTGGCCGAACTTGCCAAGGACACGGCGTCGCGCAACTCGTTCATGCGCGTCACGATGAGCCAATGTGTTCGCAAGGCTGTCGAGAGCTTCCCCTATGCCGACGGCGAAAAGGAGCTGGTGTCGCTCCATCTCGCAGACGACTTCCGCTTCGTGGGGACGGACGTTCTGATGATCGCCGTGATAACCAACGTGCTGAGCAATGCCCTGGACGCCGCCCGCCAGCACGCCGAACCGCGCGTCTGGATCGAATTGAAGCGCGGCGCGAGCCACAACAGCGTTTTCGTACGCGACAGCGGGCCGGGCTTTCCTCAGCACATCGCCGACGAGGCATTCCGCCCGTTCATCAGCAGCAAGGATGACGGGACGGGTCTTGGCCTGTCGATTTGCGACTGGATCGTTCGTTCGTTCGGCGGAGCAATCGCACTGAAGGCAACGCAACCTCCGGCCGTCACCGAACTGGAAATTCGACTACCACACCCCGCGCCGCAGCCCACTGGCGCAGGCTAGCCGGCAGAACCTGCCTCACGTGGGCCAGTTCTCGAAATGCTGGAACAGGCCATCCAGCCAATTGGTGCGCACCGGCGGGACCGCTGCCTTGCTGCGGTCGATAGGCAGCGAGATAACGGCGGAAAGCGTGTCGCCCTCGCGAACGAGGCGGACAGTTCCCCCGCATTCACGCGCCGCAAGGTAGGCACCGAACAAGCGTCCCGGCTCGCCCGTGCCAGCTTTGGAAGCGGGGCAGTACAGCAGCTGATCGGCGCCGCGCGCTGCCTCGCTCGCGGTCACGCGCACCTCGACGCCAGGCGTGCCATGAACGGCCGCCAGAGGAGTCGCGGAAACGCGCACCTCACCACCCTCCGGGGCGCTGCGTATGATGGCGGAAAGCACACCTGTCACGATATCGCCGACGACAGCTGCCGGAATCTGCAGCGTCGCCGCCCCGCCTGCGTCCGGCTTGACTTGCACCTTGCCGGCCGACGCCTGCGCTGCCGCCGCGGCCACCGCAGCATTGATGCAGTCCGCTATCGCCGCGCCGCTTCCAGTCTGACCGGAACGAAACTGTTCGCCCACCCGCGCGGCCTCCGCGGCAACCGCACTCATATGCGCGGCCTCGGCCTGCGGCACCGACCACAAATCGAGCGTGCTGAACTCCGTCGAAGCGGGAGCTGTCGCATGGTTCGCTGCGCAGTCGCGCACGTAGTCGTCGACGGCAAGTTTTGCCGCGGTGAGATCCGGCAGGCTGGCGGCGATCACCGCGAGATCGCGCGCGCGATCCACAGCCAGCATACGCTGGCGCACGATCAGCTTCTCGCCGATCAGGAGTTCCCGCTCGGTCTGCAGACTGTAGACGAGCAGACCCGTCTTGATCTCCTGCCGCAGCAGATCGAAATCCCACGGCTTGACGATGTACCGGAAGATTTCGCCACGGTTGACGGCCTCGATCGCGTCGTCGAGTTCCGAGTAGGCCGTGGTCAACATGCGCACGATGCCGGGATGCTTGCGCCGCACGGCGTTGAGCAGACTGACGCCCGATCGCCCCGGCATGCGCTGGTCGGATATGACGACGCCGATCTTGCCGGGATTGGCATCGACGATGGCCTCGGCCTCGTCTGCGGACGCCGCAACCATCACTTTGAAGTCCTTGGCGAAGGCACGTTCGAAGTATTTCAACGTCTGCCGTTCGTCGTCGACGAGCAGGATCGACAGATCAGCCGTGGGACGCGATTGCATCGAGAGTACCTTTCTTCACAAGTCGTGCTTCTAGCGGCAGATCGAATGTCAATTCGGTCCACTGGCCCTCTTGGCTTTCGGCCGACAAGACGCCGCCGTGGCTGTTGACGATGCTATGGGAGACGCTAAGGCCCAGACCTGTCCCCACGCCGACATCGCCGGTGGTGTAGAATGGATCGAAAATGCGCGTCAGTTTGTCGGCCGGTACGCCGCAACCGTTGTCACGCACCTTGACGGCCAGCCGATCTCCCCGCACCCGCGCCGTCACCACGATCGAACCGGGACGCTCGTCTTCGAGCTTGCGGATCGCCCGCGCCGAGTTGAGCAGCAGGTTCACCAACACCTGAACGATCTGCGATTCGTTGCCCATCACCGCGTCGGTTTCGGCCAGATCCGTCTTGATGGCGATGCCCGACCGCTCGCTCGCCGTGAACCGCAGGGCATGCTGCACAGCCGTCGCCATGCGGAACGGACGCCGCGCCTCGGCCTTCGTCGGTGCCGAGAACAGCCTCAGGTCGGAGACGATCGTCTGGATACGCCGGAAGCCATCGTGAATGTCGACGAGCATTTCCTTGAGATCGGCATCGGCTTCAAGCGCTGGCTTCTGCATCACGAGCGCGAAGGCCGTGTTCGCGAAGTTGATCGGATTGTTGATCTCGTGAAGGAGCCCCGCAGCCATCGTGCCGAGCGAGTTGAGCTTCTCCGAGTGCAACAGTTGCGCTTCCGTCTCACGCAACTGACGCAGCACCTGCTCGAGTTCGACGTTGCGGGCCTTGAGATCGCGCTCCAGCTTGCCGGCTTCCACCAGATTGCGCAGCCGGGTCTTGATCTCCAAGCTGGAAAACGGCTTCGTCAGGAAGTCGTCCGCCCCGTTGTCGAGCGCGCGCAGCTTGGCTTCGTCGTCGGCGCGCGCGGTCAAGATGACCACCTTCATGCCTTCGACGCCCTCGCGCCGCTTCAGCGTGGCGCAGACGGCGAGGCCGTCGATCTTGGGCAACATCAGGTCCAGAAGCACCACGTCGGGCTTGAGCTCCACCGCGGCCGCAAGACCGAGTTCGCCGTCGCCTGCCTGGAAAACGTTGTAGTCCTGCTCCAGCATCGCCTTGAGATAGCGCTGCATCTCCGGCTCGTCGTCGACGATGAGAAGCGTCGGCCGCCGATAGCCGAGTGTCGCGTCCTCATGCGCGCCCGTGCGATCGGGCGCCACGAGGCCCCACGAGACTTCGCGAGCGGCCTGACGATGGAACGACGTCAGCGCATCGACCTCTTCCGGCACCGGCTCGACGAGTTGCTCATCCTGCAAGGCAAGCGGCAGTGTCACCATGAATGTCGTGCCCTCTCCACGCTTACTGGACACCGTCACTTCGCCCCCCATCCGCTGCACGAGGTCCTTCACCAGCGCCAGACCCAGGCCAAGTCCCTGCCTGCGCCGCGCGTTTGAACTCTCTGCCTGCTGGAAGCGATCGAAGATGCGGCCGATGCTGTCCTCGTCGATGCCAATACCGGTGTCGGACACGCTGATCCGCGCCCCTTCATCCTCGACCCTGGCACGAAGGCGGATCTCCCCACCCTTCTCCGTAAACTTGATGGCATTGCTTAAAAGATTGATAAAAACACGCTCGAGCGCCGCGCTGTCTCCTTTGACGACGATCGGCTCCTCGGGCAGGTCACTGATCAGCGTCAGGTTTTGCGTTTCCGCCAGATGCCGGACCTGCTCGGCCAGCGAACTCAACAGGCGCCGCGCGTCGACAGGAAGATTCTCCAACCGCGCGTCGCCCTGCTCGAAGCGAATGAGGTCCAGCAGGTCGTTGACCAGGCGAAGCAGCCTCAGCGCCGACTGCTCGATGATCCGCAACGGCTCGCGCAGCGCCGTCGAGCGCGCCTCGATGCGGCGCTGAAGGTCCTGGACCGGAGCCAGGATCAGCGTCAGCGGCGTGCGAAGTTCATGGCTGACGTTGGCGAAGAACTCCGATTTCACGCGGTCGAGCTCAGCGAGCTTGTTGTTGCGCTCTTCGAGTTCACGCTTCAGCTGGAACTCAGCGAGGCGTCGCTGGTAGTTGAAATAGACGGCCGTGACGCTGATGATGCTCGCCAGCATCAGGAAGTACATGTTGCTGAAGAAGTGCGGCAGACTGAACGGCACAGCGGTGTGCAGGGCGCACGTGACCATGTAGGTCACGATGGTCCCGATGCAGATTACCAAGGCGTCGGTGATGGTCAACGGCAACAGAATGCCGACGGCCAGCATCGCCAGAACCAGCCCGTCATAGTAGGACGAACGCGACCCTTCGGTGATGTAGATCATGTAGCAGATCACTGCCACCGCAGAGCCCATCCAAAGCCCCACCAGCACGTTCGGGAAGCGCGCACCGAACGAAGTCCAGTGCAGGAGAAGCGCCGCCAGCACGATAACGTCGGCGAGCAGGCGATAGGACGTGAACTCCCACAGGTGTTGCGGATAGACGAAAA
>JAKAXS010000144.1 GCA_021816505.1 Pseudomonadota bacterium | reverse complement strand
GCTCACGCTGAGGCGGCGTTTTTGTTTGTTCGGTTGTCCTTGCTCTGCCCGAGATCTATGCGGTGGTCGTCAGGCCGCGCCGGAACCAGTCGACACCGAACGATGCAGCTCCAAGTGCTGCCGGTGACTCGGTCGATCATGCTGACGGCGGGGTTGCCTCTTGTCAGGCCCGATACTGATTTCGCACATGGCTCAGCGCGATTTCTTCCGCCTCGGTATCAGCATCGACCTCCGTCACCAGCAGCCGGATGCCGGGCATGCCGGCGAAGGCGCCGTCGCGCTCCATGCGCGCGAGCAGATGACGCAGACTGTCGAGGAAGCGTTCCGGAAAATCTGCATGCCGGCTGCGTTCAGCTTCGTAGCGCTCGCGCACCGGCTCGTATCGCGCACGCCATGCCGCAACGACTGTAGCCAGCTCGGCTTCGGCGCACTCGTGCTCCCAGTCGGGAGGTTCCATGGCGGCGCGCGATGGATCGATCGCCAAGCTGATGTGGAGATCGCCCCAGGCGGAGCTGCAGTTGAAAGCGAAGCCGGCCAAGCGCTCGCATTCCGGCCAGGCTATCCGAGCCTCGGTCATCGTGTGCGAGGTCAAGTCCAGCACCAGCGCTTCGAAGCCGGTGGTGATCAGGAATTCGGTCCAGGCGGCTGAGATTTCGGACGACGTCGTGCCGGCGGTCATCGCAACACCAACGTTTCTTCGCTTCCGCTGTCGGCGGTCCACGATAGATGCCGCAAGGGCATGCACCATGTCTCGACGACAGGGCTGCTGACGGTGCCGTGCACACGGACATAGAGCGGGCCGAGCGTCACCGCGGTGTTTTCGTGCCATTCCTTGTCGGCCGTCGCGCGGACCGCGTTCCGCGCGACCAACCCGCGCTGGACGAAGACGAGCGTTTCGCACAGATGGATGCTGTCGCAGATCAGATCACCCAACACCAGCAGGCCGTCGACCCCTCTCATGTCGATCTGGCCGATTGCGAGGCTACCGTCGACGACGATCAGGCCGTGGCGCTGACGATCCCAAGGTTCGCCGAAGGCGACGGGTTGTGTGCGGTTGAGATCGAGATCGCCAGCACATGTCGTGGCGCCGTCGAACACCAGGCAACTGTCGTCTTCGTTCAGGCGATCGCCGATGAGGTCGTCGAAATCGTCGCCCAGCAGGCGCTCGATCCCGAACTGCGCGACGGCCTCGGCAACGGTGATCGTGCGATGATTGGGCGGCTTCATGACATCCTGTTCCTTCGCATCCGTGGGCGCTACCGCCACTCCAATTTGAAATCATCCTGCAAACGGCGGCCTGTCGTCGCCTCGGGTTCTGGCAGATACAGGCTGGTATCGCGCATCTCGCCGTAGAAATGGACGCGGCGCTCGGCCCGCATCACAGGCCGCCTGCCCGCTTCGGATACGACGTGGCCCCACACGATGGATTCGGCTGGATTGTTCGCCGTCATGTTGGTGTGCAGCAGGACGCGGCCGCCCAACTCGATCAGGATCAACAGCCAGCCGCTACCGTAGACGCTTGTAATGGGCGCATTTGCGTGCACCAGCCGCGCGACGCCAGTTCGACCGGTGGTGGTGCGAGTCGTCATCAAGCCGAGGAAGGCGCTGCTCGTGATTTCGGCTTTCTCGAAGTCGCGCCGCAGCATCGCGGCATGTTGTTGGCCCAGGCAATCGAACAGGCTCGTCACGTCGCCCTGCGAAAAACGCGACGGCGGCAGATAGAGCGTGTCGCCGCGGTCGTATCCGCTGCTTTTGCTGGCTCCGCTGGTGTCGAGGTTCAGGCCCAGATTATAGATGGGCGGGCTGCCTTTGCGCAGCCACGGCTCGAGGTTCTTGAAATGGGCTTCGTAGTGGATCGCGGTCAGCTCCACATCCCGGTAGCGATAGCGCAGCGCCACCTGCGACGAGCCCGCCTCGTTCTCACCCCAGGGACGGGCATCGACGATGAATTCGCCATGCGGGCAAGCCACGCGCGATACGGTCTGGAACGAATTCGCCATGGCGCAAGATGCAAACAGGGCGGTGCCCGTCAGTGTAGCCAGGCGCAGAACAGTGGATGTCGACGTGCGGCGAAGCGACGGCTGGCGTTTACGGGCTTGCCTGAAGCGCATTTCTCCGTCGCCTCAACTCGGGTCACGCGGCGCCGTTAGCTGGGTCAGATCGGGCAAGGCGGGGCTGAGCAGGATCAGCTCGTCGCCCTCGCGCAGCGGACCGGCTTCGCCGCCGACGGGATTGAGCATCATCTTCTCGCCGCGGTAGAGGCCGATCAGCAACGACGCCTTTGCGTTGGCGCGATCCTGCAGAAACACGTTGGCCGCCGCGACGAAATCCTGCCCCAGCAACTGCTCCGGCACCGGCACGAGGTACATCTCGTTGGCGTCGCGGCCCACCGTCAGCAGCTCTTGATAGACGCGGGTCATGCCGTGGAACAGCGCCGCGCGCGCCATCAGGCGCAGGCCGAAATCCGCCGCAGAGATCACCTCGTCCGCGCCCGCTTTGCGCATGTGCGACCGGTATTTCGGATCCTGGCATTCCACGACGATGTTCGGCTGATGATCGGCGCGGCAGACATTCTTGGCGGCGATGCAGCACACGATGGTCTTGCCGTCGGCGTGCTGACCCTGGCGATCGTCCGACAGGATGACGACGGCATGAGCCTGGGAAACCTTGGCGCGTCGCAGGATGACTTCGTTCGCCGGATCGCCTTTGACGATATAGACATCGTTGAACGCGGCATCGTCCTGCTTGTCAGGCAGAACCACATCGTCGGGCGTGTCGTGAATGATGACGACCGGACGCTTGTCCTTGACGATGCTGCTGTGAACTTCGCGCACCCACTCCAGTCCGCGCTCCGACCAGTTGCACAGAACGAGATGGCCGGACATTTCGAGATTTGACACCTCACGACTCCTCAATGAGCGTTCGATCAAGATGGACGCCACGCTGGCGGTGAACAAACCGGCAAGCGCGACGCCGAAGACAAGCACGGCGGAAATGATGAAGCGTCCTGCCACCGTCTCGGGCGCATTGTTCATGCCGCTGAACAACGTCACCCAGACGTTCCAGAACGACTCGCGCAGCGTTTCGAAGGCAGGATTGCTGCCGCGTTCGGCGAAGTGCAGGGCGACGCTGCTGAGCAGCCAGATCACCACGATGGACGTCAGGATCTTCCAGACCTGATTGCGATTCCAAGCGCTAAGCACGACCAGCAAGGAGTCGCGCCAGGACTGCTTCAGCCGCGAACGGTCGCGCTCGCTCAAGGCGAGCCTCGCTTCGCGCGCCAGCGAAACGGCATCATCACCAACTCAACTCCACGGCAGATACGTCGTCACGCCACGACCTATGCGCTCCGTACACCCATCGTCAAGCCCGGTCCGGATGTAAGTGTTGCGCCATAGCGATGAGCGCCCACCTGGGTCACGATTGCCGCTGCCATCAATCGAGGTTAATCCGCCAGCCCGAAGGCCACCACGGCGCCGCCCTGGCGGAAGCCGAACAGCGCGTTGCCGCCGGCGGCGACGGCTACGAACTGCTGCCCGTCTACCGCGTAGGACATCGGTGGCGCGTTGACGCCGGCGCCGCAGTTGAACGACCAGAGCTTTGCGCCCGACGTCGCGTCGAAGGCCGAGAGATCGCCTTTGCCCTCGCCTGTGAACACGAGGCCGCCCGCGGTCGCCAGCACGCCGCCGAGCAGCGGATCGTCGGTCTTTTGCTGCCAGAGGATCTTGCCCTTGGCCTTCAGGTCGATCGCGGTGAGTGTGCCCCACTTCTCGCCGCCCTCGACCGTCTCGAACGCCGAAGTCTTGATCGCCGGCTTGTCGCCGTCGGCGGGAATTTCGCGAATGACGTAGTGCATCGGCAGATGCAGCGCACCCACGTAGGCGATGCCGGCCTTCTCGTCGACCGCCGTGGGAGACCAGTTCGCGCCACCGCCCGCGCCCGGCGCGATCGTCACGCCCTCCGGCGTCGGCTTGGCGAACAGGTTGCTCTGCGGCACGAACGCTTCCGACTTGAACAGCAGGCGGCCGTCGCGCCGGTCGTGAACGTAGTACCAGCCGAGTTTGCCAGCTTGCCCGACCGCAGGCACGGTCTGCCCGTCGACCGTCACGTCGAAAAGCACGGGCGGGCTGGCGACGTCATAGCCCCACAGATCGTGCGGAATCTGCTGATAGTGCCAGGCGATCTTGCCGGTCTTCGCGTTCACGGCGACGAGCGAGGATGTGTAGAGGTTGTCGCCCGGCCGCGTATCGTCGATGGACTGCGGCGAGGGATTGCCGATCCCGAAGTAGATGAGCCCGAGCTTCGGGTCGACTGCCGGCGCGTGCCAGATGGAGCCGCCGCCGAACTTCCACGCATCGGCGTGCGCGCTCGCGGCCGCCTTCTCAGCGGCGATGTCGCGCGGCAACGGCACGCCGTCGGGCGTCGTCTGCCGGTATTCGCCCTCCCAGCCTTCGCGTGTCGTGTCGAACTGCCAGACCTTGGCGCCGGTTTTCGCGTCGTAGGCAGCCATGAAACCGGGACGGCCGTACCGGCCCGCGACCCCGATCACGGCGCCGAGCGGCGTGCCGGGACGCGGCCCGTCCAAGTGCAGGCCGTAGCCGACGCCGGTGATTCCCGCGATGACCATGCCCTCATAGACGAGGGGCGCTGACGACGCGCCAACGCCCGTCGATCCCGTCACGCCGCGATCGCCGAGCACCTCGCCGCGCGCACGCTTGTCTTCGGTGGCGACCGTCTCGATCGGTTCGGCAAGCGCGATATCCCATGCGACCTTGCCGGTCTTGGCATCGAGCGCGACGAGCCGCGCATCGACCGAGGCGACGTAGACGAGGCCTTCTCCGAGCGACACGCCGCGGTTGGAAGGCCCGCAGCATAGCCGCCCGGGCCGCTGCTTGTGCTCGTAACGCCAAAGCTCCCGGCCCGTTTTCGCGTCGAGCGCGATGACGTGCGAGAACGGAGCGGACAGATACATGATGCCGTCCGCCACCAGCGGCGTCGTTTGAAACGTGGCGGAGATGCCCGTCTGATAGATCCACTTCGGCACGAGCTTCTTGACGGTGTCGCGATTGACGCCGTTCAGCGGCGAGAAGCGCTGGTTCGCGTAGTCGCGCCCGTGGGTCAGCCAGTTGGCGCTGTCGCTGCCCGCAGCAAGGAGGCGCGCGCCGGTGACGGGCTCCGCGACGGCAGGCATCCAGGAAGCCAAGGTCAGTGCCAGCGCGGCCGTCGTTGCGATTTTCATTGCGATCCCTCTCGTGTGCGACACCAAATGTCGTACGGCACGAGCTTAGGACTGCCAACTCACCTAAAGTCAAATTTGCATTATCGGCCGCCGGTGCGACAGTCGCAGATCCAAGCCGCGATCAGTCAGTCGCCTGGTTCAGGCGGCGTGCCGGGGATAGCACGACGAGGCGGTCAACCGGATGTCCGTGAATGCGTCCAGCAATTGCGGCGCCATCGAGTTGAACGTGTACGTGATGCTGACCGTCGAAAATCCTGGAACGCCCTGGCACGTCGTGTCGGGATTGATCACGATGTCGTCCTTGTTCAAGGGGGCGACGAAGCTCGACACCTGGGACATCACGAAATTCGATGTCGCCGTGGCGCTGTACTTGCCCGAGCTGGTGCACTCCGTCTGCCCGACGCCGATGCACCGAGCGGCTGACGTCGTCACCGCCTGCATGACATGCTGCGTCCAGGCGAGGCGCGCGTATTCGCAGATGCCCAGCAGCAAAAGCAGGAAAGGAATCGCTACGAAGGCGAACTCGATGGCGGTTGCGCCGCTATCGTCGCGGGCGAAGCTTCGGATGGCGGTGTGGCGGCTCATTGAATCTGAACCACGGCCTCCGACGAGATCTTCCCTTCGGAGATCAGCCCGTAGTCGAAGAACATGGGCGAGTAGTTCACGCTGGCGCGGATGACGACGAACTTTCCTGCCTGCCCTCCATTCGCACAGGGCGTTTTGCACACCGCGGCCGATCCCCACGTCAGCGAGGCGCCGGCACCGGCCGGGCAGTAGCAGTTCTCGGCATTGGCCGTGTTGCCCGAAGCTGAGGCGCTGGCCGCCGCAGCGGTTCGCGAGACCGTCGACGCGTTGTTGACGACGACCTTGGTTTCGTAGCCCTTCGGAACGATCGTAGCCAGCTGCTCGGCGAACTTCGCACTGCCGGCCGCGCCGATGTTGCTACCGTTGATGATTGCGAAGCCGGCGCTGGATGAAACGGCGGTGTCGAGATTGAAACGGGCGCGCAACACGAGGCCAGAGTCGACCGTCATCGCGAGGATGAGCACGAAAATGGGAGCGACCGCGGCGAATTCGATGGCGATCGAACCCGACGCGCTGCGCGCGAAGCGGCAAAGCGCGCGGCCTATTCTCGTGGGAAGCTTGCAATCCTTTGTCATTGAACCAACGACACCTGTCCGCCAGCGCCGCCGCCTGCTCCGAAACAGGATGTTCCTGCCGTGACGCGCGCGTTGTTCCAGAATTCCAGACTGCTGCTGACCAGGTTGAAGCAACCGGTCCCGCTGGACAGCGCCGCGTTGCCGTCCATGCGGAAATGTCCGTTGGGGAGATAGAATGCGCCGTTGATCTGCGTGGTGGTGCCGGTGCGCAAGCCGGCACCGGCACTCGTCTCGGGTCCGATGATCGCAAGATTGGCGTATGGCCCGGTCGTCGGCGCCTTGATCGTGACGCCCTGAAACGCACCGGCGGCGCAGAACACCAGCCCGCGGCAGTCGCTTGTCGGGTACGTGGTCTTTCCGGACAGGACGATCGTGATGTTCTCGCCGAACACCGACGTCTGGCCGGGACAATTGCCTTGGCCGCCGCCGATCGGCGCCAATGCCATGTGGCCGTCGATGGTGTAGACGCCGTCCGTCACCGCGACCAGTTCGGCCGCGACGATCCGCCGCGGTCGAACGCGGTCCGATCGGCGATGGGCCACCCGGGTCGGGGTGCGCTGGGCAATCTCGTGCCCGGC
>JAKAXS010000143.1 GCA_021816505.1 Pseudomonadota bacterium | reverse complement strand
GAGCAGATGTCCCCTGAGGAATGGGACACGCTTTGCGACGGCTGCGGCCGCTGCTGCCTGATCAAGCTTGAAGACGACGACACCAACCTGGTGCACACGACCCGTTTGGCCTGTTCGCTGCTGGACGTCAAAAGCTGCAGCTGCCGCGACTACCCCAATCGCCACAAGGTGATGCACGACTGTCTCAGCATAGACCCCGAATCGCTGAAGGAGCTGGATTGGCTACCGTCCAGCTGCGCCTATCGCCGCATTGCCGACGGCCGGGGGCTTGCCTGGTGGCACCATCTGGTTTCCGGTTCGAGGGACACGGTGCACGAGGCCGGTATCTCGGTGCGCAACTTCGCGCGCACCGAACGCGGCATCAAGAACACGTCGTTCTACCGCTACATCATCGACGATCTGGTGGAGTAGGGCGCCCACTATGCCTGTTGGGTGAGAGCCGGGGCGGGCGGTATGCAGGCCAGCTCCCACACCCTGCCGCAGACCTCGGCTTGCCGCCAATAGTCCATATGGCCGCCGCGTCCCAGCCGTCGGTTCTCGATGCCGTCCACGAAATCGACCTCGGCCCCGATCGGGTCGTCGATCCTCCACATGTTGGTCCAGGTGGAAACCCGACGCATCAAGGTCGCGGGGCGGCCGTTCTGTGCCTTCGACTCGTAGTCGGCGAAGTAATAGCGATAGAGGTGGGTCAGCGGCGAACCGATCGTCACGACATCGATCCTCTGCACGTCGAACAGGCTTTGGCGGTCGGCGTGCGACTTGGCGACGAGATTGTCGTGATTGTCGAGGTAGTCGTACATGATCACGGTGCCCTGGCTGTGGGCCAGGAAGATCAAGCGGTCGATCTTCTGCTGCGCGACGACCTCATCGATCAACGCCTCCAGCCGCCGCTGGATGCGCCGCCGACGCCGAAACTTCCTGAACGTTTCCGCAGTCAGTGGCTCAGCCGCGTCTTCCTCCGGCGGGAGCAGCCACGCGGTCAACGGACGATAGCTGGCGCCGTACTGGTGATCGACGAGATCCCGGCCAATGTGGACGTAGCTGTTCGAAACCTCGATCAGCCGCTGCAGCAGGAAGAAGATCGCCAGCAATCCCAGCACGCTGGTGCCCACGCCCAATCCACCGTCGAGCCGCGCGGGAATGCTCAAGTGCTGCCCCGGCGTGAACGCAAAAGCGGCATTGAAGCAGGCGACGGCGAACAGCGTCGCCACGATCCAGGGGCTCGTGATCAGTCTCGGCAGGGCAATTTTTTCGGCGATGGATCGCGACATGTTCATGGACAGCACCCGCGCCATCGAACCGCGGACCGACATGATGACGAGCACGACGGCCGCGACGGCGATGATGGCTCCCGCATTGAGAAGGCTGACCGTGAGCAGGTAGGTCTTGACCCAGGACAACTGGCACGTCGTCGACGCCTGGCGCGCCGCTTCGCTCAGGACGCCGGACGGCATCGGAAGCTTGCAGGTATTCTCCGGGCCGAACGACGAAGCAAACAGCGTGTTGATCGTGAGGACGCCGACGAGAGGCAAGATCAGCTTCCACACCATTCCCAAAAGCAGATTGAGCGAAATCGCGAGAGACGCGCGCGACAGCGGCGGCCGCCGTCCGGCCGGCAGCACGAGGCGTTTGAGAAACACCAACGTCACGAGGGCAGCCGCGAGAACGGTCGTGACGGTCCAGACGAACCAGGACGCCATCAGAAGCAGAAAACCGAACAGGAGATAGTTCTCCGGGCTCTTGAGCGCGGCGTCCGGCAGAGCAAACGCGTACGCCGCCACCACGACAATGAGCAGGAAGGCACAAAGTGCGGTCGACAGGGAGAGATCGGCCAGCCCGACCTTTCGGTGTGCCGTCTGTCGAAAAAAGGCGAATGAGATCACCGAAATCACACCGAGGATCGTCGCCACCGTTGCCGGAAGTCTCTCCTCGGGCAGAGCGGGAAACACCTGTTGCACGGCGATGACCGCGAAAGCCGTGAGAAACACCGGAAGCGTCAGGCCTGCGATGGGCCATCGCATCAGCCAGTTGGATATGTGCACCAAGGCCGCGATCACGCTGTGAATGCCGCGCTCAGATCCCTTGAGGAGCGTCTCGCCCAGAACGAACGGCGACTCCAGGAAGAGCTGCACGATGGCCGATGACCGCGAAATGTTCGTGTAGCCGATCTTCGACATGTCGGCCCAGTAAAGCTCCGACACGACGATGTCCCTGTCGGGGAGCCGGCACCGGCGGTTGAAGGATGCCCACGTGCTGCCCTGATCCGAGCTTTCGGGATCGCGCACGCGGTAAACTTCACTCGATGGGTCGAACGCGAGGCAGCAGGGCACGTTCGCCTCGCTCAATTCGCGCAACCAAACCTCGGTCTTCTTTTCGTCGATGACGCGGCGTGCCTGGCTCCAGAGCGCATCGCGATTGACGCGTCGCGCTGCCGCCGTCGCGAACGCCGGGTCGTCGGCCTTCTCCTCCACCAGCACGATGCGGCAGAAATTGCGGAAGTCCGCATCGTCTTCCAGGCCGATCGCGATGTGCTCGTCGTCGAGCGTTCGTGCGGTCAACAGGAGCAACGACGTTTCCGGCCGCCGCGTCAGGCCGTCCGGACCGGCATTCGCGTAAGCCTTGTACGTCTCGAGCTGGGGAACGAGGTGACTGTCGATCCAGCCCTCGTTCGTCTCGCCAACGCCGTGGATGACGATGACACCGACCTTCTCGCGCGCCGCCGTCTCCACCACCGCGTCCATCATTCCCACCGTTTCGCTTCAAACCGAGACGGGCCAGCGCGTGCCGGGGCGATGCCCGGCACCATCGCTGTAATCAGTCCCTGTCGATCAGGAAATTGTCGCCCTGGGCCGGCCCGGTCACTTCGGCCGGAGCATCCGCCTCATCCTTCAAATTGACGCCGGACAGCTTGCGACTGCGCGCTTCAGTCATCAGATAGCCCAGCTTGTGCGCCGCGCCTGCGTAGCTCAACCCTTCCTTGCGGACGTTGGAAATGCAGTTGCGGCTCTCGTCCGTCATGCCGACGCGCGGCCCGAACGTCAGATAGATGCCCATGCTGTCGGGAGACGAAAGTCCCGGACGTTCGCCGATCAGAACGACAACCATCTGCGCCCCGAGCAGCTGCCCGATCTCGTCACCGACCGCGACACGCGCCTCTTTGACGACGACCAGCGGCGCGACGCTCCACCCATGCTCCTTGAGCTTGGGCAGCATCACATCGAGGAACAACGCAGCGTTTTCCTCGATCGCGAAAGACGACAAGCCGTCGCCAATCACGAAAACGACATCGTACGGCGTCGCAGGCTTGGCGAGCGACTCGAACTTCGCACGGCTGTCGTCATCGAGCCGGCGCCCCTTGTCGGGCCGCTGCAGATAGACCGGCCGGTTTCCGGCCGCGCTATGCGCCAGCTCGACCTTCAAGCCCCGCTTGTGCAGGCTGTCGACCAACGCCTCGGTGTTGAGCTCGTGATGCACGGCGTTTCGCGCGCGTGCGTGTGCCAGCTGAAACTCCAGGTGCGGCTTGGTCGGCAGGCTCGTTCCGGACCGGCCGAGCGCAATACGCGCCGGCGTGTACTGGCGCAGCTTGCCCCAGGGATTGGCGACGACGATGGGACGATTGTCATTGCTCATGCGGCAGCTCCCGGCAGCAGGTCACGCGATGGCCTCAGCCTAGCATCGCCACCGCCCCGGGTTAAGACGGCATCTGCGCGGCCGCGAAGGTCAGGCCGCGCGGGCAGCGCTTGTCGTTGGGCTGGGTCTGGGTGGCCTCCGGCCGGGGTTCAGGGCCTCCTGTCCGGCGTCCTGCGGTGCGCCCCAGAACTCCTCGACCGTCGGCCCGGCTTCCACGCGGCGGTCTCGGAACAGAAAACATAGAACCTCATGCAACCAGACGCGGCGGCCGACCCGGGCGTACCACCGCATGCCATGGCGCGCCGTGGGGTCGGGATGGAAATACGTGCGCCGTAGCGCCTTCGGCCGCGCCTGAACCAGAAGCTCGATCAACTTGATCGTGGCGAACGTGCGCCAGGGCGGAACATGCCGGCTCGCCAGCACCTGATGTTTGTAATCCCAGCGGCGCTTGTCGGGCTGGATAATGCGACGGTCCTTCACCTCACGGAAGAACGGCGTCCACCGGTGCGGCGTGACGTAAAGCGTGATGATCTGGTCTGGATCGTAGACGAGCAACTGCCGGAATGCGCGCCAGTAGTCTCGGTCGCGCTCTTCCTCGAAGCCGACGACGTAGGAAACCAGCGACAGGATGCCGTGCTGCCTCAGCAGCCGAATGGCCTCGCGATCCGTCGCGACGTCCGATCCCTTGCGTACCTTTTCGAGCGTCGCCGCATCGGTGTGCTCCATGCCGATCAGGAAGCGGCGAAAGCCGGCGCGGCGGTAAAGGTGCAGAATGTCCGCATCGCGCACGATGTCGCCGGCGCGCAGCGTGGCGATCATCGTCAGGTCCGGCAAGTCTTCCGCGATCAGCGCTTCGAGGAGGGCTTTCCACGCCTTCTTCGATGTGGTCGGGTTCTCGTCCGCGAACGAAATCATCGTCACGCCGTGCTGGCGATAGAGTCGCGCGATTTCCTTGGCGAAGCGAATTGGATCGCGATGCCGCCAGCGTGTCCAGAACCCGCGTTGGCCGCAGTAGCTGCATAGATGCGGGCACCCGCGCGAGAACTGCATCACCACACCGCGCAAGCCGCCATAGTAGCTATAGCGCCGATGATCGATCAGCTCCCAGCCGACGCGATAGGCATCCAGATCGGCGATCATCGGCGCGGGCGCGGTGGCGAATGGCCTGCCGTCGCGGCGAAAGGCGATGCCGTTGATGCGGTCGAGTTCAGTGTCGTTCGCGAGTGCGCGCATGACGCGAACGGTGGTCTCCTCGCCTTCGCCGCGAACGACCACGGCAACATCGGGTAACTCGTCGAGCGCCTCCTTCCAATGATACGTCGGAAAGACTCCACCGTAGACGAACACCGCAAGCGGCAGCACCGCGCGCAGCATGGGTATCAACTCGACAACCGTCGGATGCGCGGACGTCGAGCCGTTGTGGCCGATCAGGATCGCGTCCGGCGCAAGCGCCAGGGCTCGCGCGACGATGTCGGCGAGCGGCAGGTTGTCGACGTCACCGTCGATCAGCGCAACTTCGTGTCCGTCGTCGATCAGGGGCCCGCCGATCGACAGCAGGCCCAGCGGCGGCAGCATCTCGCGCGGCATGCGCGAGCCGATGGATTGATGCGGTGGATTGATGATCACGATGCGCATGTGCGTCCTCACGACGGCTTGCGGCTGCGGTCGACGAGAACGCGCAACGCCCAGCTCTGGAACGTGGCGCGCAGCGGCCAGTGCACTCTCCGCAATGGCGGACGATCGACCGGACTTTCGCTGGCGACGCGTGCGGTCCGCGCCAGGCAGCGCGGCGCGGGGCGGGTCAGGAACGGCTCGGAACGTATCGGCTCTGTCATGGTCGGCATCCTCGTAAAGCTCTGCGATGGCTCAAGGAATGCGCCGCGTCCAACGCCGGCGCGACGGCCTCGTTAAGGCTTTCCCGTCCGCTGCCCGGCACTGCACGCCTTGCCGCTGACGCGATGTCCGGTTATGTCCAGCCCTCGTGCTGAAAAGGAAAGCGTCTGGAGATGACGACATCGCCGACTGGCCGTCGCGGGTTGACCCTCGACAACGAGTCATTGGCCGAGCGGGTGCGCGAGGAGATCGCGCGCCGTCATTTGTCGCGGCAGGCGCTGGCGGCCGACGCCAAGATTTCGTTATCGACGCTCGAGAAGGCGCTGTCCGGCCGGCGCCCGTTCACGCTGGCGAGCATCGTGCGGCTGGAAGAGGTCCTGGGCGTATCGTTGCGGCCGAAGACGAACGGCGCCGCCGGCACGAATGGCTCAGGCACCGCGCCGGACGAACTCGGCAACTACGGACGGGCGGCGGTCAACTGGCTCGAAGGTGCGTTCCTGACCTTACGTCCTTCGCTGGGTGAGCGCGGCGCGATCTACGCTTACCGTACCGACGTGACGTGGGACGAAACGACGGCGCGGCTGACGTTCACGGAGAAGGAACGCACCGACAGCGACTTCTCGCAGTTCGGCAGCGTGTCGGTGCCACAGCAGTCCGGCCATATCTACTTCGTCACCAACCGCCACGGTCAGTACCGCTTGATCCTTGTCGCGCGGCCCGTGATCACCGGCGAGATGCACGGCATCATCACGACGCTGCAGGCCGGCCGCGGCTCGCACCTGTCGCCGGTGTCGATGCCGATCGTATTCCAGCCGATCCGCGACGGCGTGCCTCCGCACTTCGGCCGCATCGCACGCGGGCACTCGGCGTATCCGCGCTACAGCGCGCTGCTGCGTAAGACCGTCGCCGACGATTTCGCGACTCTGCTCGATCTGTAGCCGAAACGACGCGAAGCCCTGCAGCTCAAGGCTTCGCGGCAGTCGGTCGTCAGCACTAAGCCAAGTGCGCCAGTGCTTTCTGGAACGGCGGCGGCAGTCCGTCGTTGAGGCGCAACTCGTCGCCCTTCGCGAAGATTCCCGAGCCCTGCAGCCAGTCCTCGAATTCCGGCGCCGGCTTCGAGCCGATCACTTTGCGGGCGTAGAGCGCATCGTGGAACGACGTCGTTTGATAATTGAGCATGATGTCGTCGGAGCCGGGAATGCCCATGATGAAGGTGATGCCCGCGACGCCGAGCAGAGTCAGCAGGACGTCCATGTCGTTCTGATCGGCTTCGGCGTGATTGGTGTAGCAGATGTCACAGCCCATCGGCACGCCGAGCAGCTTGCCGCAGAAGTGGTCTTCCAATCCCGCGCGGATGATCTGCTTTCCATCGTAGAGATACTCAGGTCCGATGAAGCCGACGACGGTGTTGACCAGCAACGGCTCGAACTTGCGCGCGACGGCATAGGCGCGGGCTTCAAGCGTCTGCTGGTCGACGTTGTGGTGGGCGTTGGCGGAGAGCGCGCTGCCTTGCCCCGTTTCAA
>JAKAXS010000142.1 GCA_021816505.1 Pseudomonadota bacterium | reverse complement strand
TCTGTGAGGCGGAGCTTTATCACGCCTTGACGTCCACGCCTGGCGGCTGGACCGGCTGGCGCGCCTTTCAGGTGACCGGGAAGGTCGAGGAAAGCAGCGTCATCACATCTTTCGTTCTGCGGCCGGCGGACGGCGGCGCGGTCGCCCGGCACAAGCCGGGGCAGTATCTCACTTTGCGCGTGCCGGCGGCCTCTGGGGCGCTTGTCCAACGCAACTATAGCATCTCATCGGCGCCGAACGGGAAAAGCTACCGCATCAGCGTGAAGCGCGAACAGCACGGCCTCGTGTCGAACTTTCTTCACGACCACATCACTGTCGGGTCGGCATTGGAAGTGGGCCCACCATCCGGCGACTTTTTCGTTGCGGACACGCCGCAGCGTCCTCTCGTTCTGCTCAGCGGAGGCGTCGGACTGACGCCTATGGTCAGCATTCTGGAAACGCTGGCGGGGGCGGCACAAACTGTTCCGATCCACTATGTCCACGGCGCGATCGACGGCAGCAAACACGCAATGGGCAAGCTTGTGAAGGCGCTCACGGAGGCGTCAGGGCATCTGAAGTCGACCGTGTTCTACGAGTCGCCGCGCAGCGTTGATCAGAAGGGCCTGCACTACGATCACGAAGGCTTCATCACCGTGGATTGGCTGAAAGCCAATACGCCGCTGAAGGAGTCCGACGTGTATCTTTGCGGACCTCGCCCGTTTCTGTCGCACTTCGTCGGCCAGCTCGCGGCCGCGGGCGTGGCGCGCGATCAGATCCACTACGAGTTCTTCGGGCCAGCCGACGCGCTTTGACCGATCCCACCTCGACGGCGTTCGCTAGCCGCTATATGATCGATCTGCGGGTGATCTTTTCTGCCGCGAAGGCGTGCGGCCGAGGAGGAGCGATCGACGATGAAACTGACCGTCTACTCCGACTATGCGCTTCGCCTCATGATGTACGTGGGTCTGAAGGGCGATCAGCTGACCACGATCTCCGAAGTGGCAGATGCCTACGGCATCTCTCGTGCGCATCTGATGAAGATCACGCATGAGCTGGGGCAGAAGGGGTTGATCGAAACCGTACGCGGGCGGCAAGGCGGAATGCGCCTTGCCAAGACCCCACAGTCCATCAGCGTGGGCGACGTCGTCCGCGCGTGCGAGCCGGATTTCGCGCTCGTGCCGTGCATGGAAAAGGATGCGGCGAGCATTGTTTGTGCCGTCCAGCCGGCGTGTGTCCTCAAGCGCGTTCTAGGATCGGCGGCGGCGGCGTTTCTGGAGGTGCTCGACGGCTATACTCTTGCCGATCTCCTGCGGCCGTCCGTGCCGTTGCGCAAGCTGCTGCAGATCGAGCCTCCAGGCCCGTCCCACTGAGCGCGGCGGCTACTTGCAGATCCGCTTCAGGCCGCCGCTGCCGTGGCGGGCGAGGTCGAGGTGGAAATGGTCGTGGTGGGCACGGTCGTAGTTGGGGCTGAGCACCGTCGTGAAGAACCGGCAACTGCCCTGGTGCACGTCGCGCAGGAAGGCCTGGTCCTGGGCTGAGCCGTTCCAGCCGCGCTTCAGCGTAACGCGGTGACCGTTCGACATCGTGAAGCCGGAAACATCGAGCGCGTTCGCGTAGCCATGTTCGGAGAGGCGCGCGCCACTGACGTGATTCATCGGCCGGCAATTGTATGAGCCGGCGATCGACATCTCGACGAGCATCGACCCGTAATGGTAGCGCGCGGCGGGCTCCACCACTTGCTTCACCCAGCGCTCCACCTGCGGAATCATCGGACAGCGCAACAGCGCGGCCGGCTTCAGGACGACGCGGCCGTTCATGGCGGCTGCCATCTCGAACGGTTTCGCGGTGCCGCAGACGCTCGGGCCGCCAAGTGCGGCGTGGGTGCGGATGAAGGGCGAGTAGCGGATGGTGTTGGACGCCATGCAGGCGCTTTCTTCGTCGTTCCGCCAAGGTTCGTTCTTGGCAACGAACGAAGGCGCGCCGCCGCATCCCCAAAGAAGGAGCGCCACGCACGGCACGGCCAGGAACTTTACGGAACGCCACTCGATACGCCACATGATGGTGAGGCTACTTGATTAGGGCTAATGCGCGGTTAACGTCCCTTCCCTGGCGAGACGATCGTGACGCGATCGGCGGGCGAATTTGCGCCGGGAGCGCGGCTGAGCCGTGGCGCCGATTCAGCGTTTTGATGTCACGCGGGTTGTTGCCTTATC
Organism: Pseudomonadota bacterium; assembly: GCA_021816505.1. Classification (GTDB taxonomy): domain Bacteria; phylum Pseudomonadota; class Alphaproteobacteria; order Rhizobiales; family Hyphomicrobiaceae; genus JAKAXS01. The sequence goes on along the minus strand of JAKAXS010000142.1, from coordinate 4,814 downwards.
CACAGGAGTCCCTGCCCGCATGCATTTTGGTATGCATGCAGAGCGATTGGCGCGCTACACTCAAGACCTGATCGAGTGTGGCTAGTACTTCCGCTGCGTTTGTTCGTTGTACGCGTGCCTTGTCGCAGCGAACTCGATCGACTTATTCGGCCCGCGTATACGGCTTTGGCCGACCGCAAAGTCCTTCTGCGCGTCGGTTGAGCTGTGGGATACGCAGGGACGTGTCGGCCCTGGTGTTCGACGAGCAGCTCCGGCGACTCCCCCGTCGCATTGGACGTTGGCTGGTCCTGCTGGGGCCGTTCGCGTGGGTTGCGCGCGTGAACCGGACTGCTACTGACGTATCTTAAGTCTGCCGTATTAGGACTGGCGCGCCAGGAACTCGATCACGGCGCGCTTATAGCTGCGGTCGCCGACGGCCTTCATGTGGTCCCTGTCAGCGATGACGAACGCTTCGGCGCCTGGAATGACCGCCGCCAGTTCTTCCGCCGAGCCGCCGACGACATCTCCGGAACCCACCGCAACCAGCACCGGACACGTGAGCTTGCCCAGCGCCTCGGCCGTAATCGGCTCGCGCGCGGAGCGAATACAGGCGGCCAGCGCGCGCAAATCGGATTTCGTCTGCTCGGCGAAGGCGCGGAACGTGCGGGCCGTCGGATTTTTGACGTCGTCCATCGTCGGCGCCTCCAGGGCATGCGCGATGGGCCCTGTACCCGCCATGCCGCGGACCATGTTGATGCCCCGGCCGCCGCACACGGCCGTCTTCACGAGCTGCGGATGGCGCAGGGCCAGAAACGCGGTGATGCGTGCACCCATGGAGTAACCCATCACATGGGCAGACGGTATCTGCAGGAACTCGAGCAGGCGGCGGGCATCCTCGGACATCGCCGGCGCGCCGTAGTCGGCCAATTCGTAAAGCTTCTCACTCTCGCCGTGCCCTCGGTTGTCGAAGGCGACGACGCGATAGCCCGCATGCACCAGTTCCCTGATCCAGCCGGTCGCACCCCAGTTCGTGGCGACGTTGGAGGCGAAGCCGTGAATCAGCAGGATGGTTGCCCGGGTGTCGGCAGGCGCCTCGTCAATGTAGGCGATGCGCACGCCGGCGGAATCGAACGTCTTCATCATCCGCGGGCGATGCTCCTTGTGCGCGGTGGTCGCATGGCCTCCCCTATCATTTCGAGCCCGCCCGGGCTATAGCTTGCCCGCATAACGGATCACCGACGAACGGGCTTCAGAATGGCTGCAACCACCATCCCGCATCTGGCGAACGACGTTGGCGCGGAGAAGATTTTCGTCGGCGTCAAAGAATTCCAGTGCATGGGCGCGCGCCCGCCGTTCGACCATCCTCATGTGTATCTCGACATGGGAGAGGACAGCCAGGTCCTGTGTCCGTATTGCTCGACGCTGTTCGTGCACGATCCGCGTCTGGCGAAGGACGAGAGCGATCCGACGGACTGCTACGTCCGCGCGCACGCCGATCACCCGGCCGCCTGAGGCGCAGGCTGGCGATGACGTCAGCTGGAGAAAGTCACCAAACGCACCGATCCGGTAATCCGAGCAGCGCGGCCGACGCGCCGGTGCTGGTCGTGGGCGGCGGCATCGGGGGCCTCGCGACCGCATTGGCTCTGGCGCAGCGCGGCTTCGCGAGCCGCGTGCTGGAGCGACGCGCACAGTTCAGCGAACAAGGGGCCGGCATCCAGATCGGGCCGAACGGCACGCGCATCCTGCGCGCGCTCGGCGTTGCCGACGCGCTGGAGCCGCGGGTAGGTGTTCCGCAGTGGTTGATCGCGCACGATGCGGCGAGCGGAGCAGAGTTGGCGCGACTGCCGCTCAACGCCGACATGGCGTCGCGGTTCGGCGCGCCTTATTGGGTGGCTCATCGCGAGGACCTGCATGCCGCGCTGCTGGAACGGGCCCGCGCGCAGCCTTCGATTGCGATCACGATGGGTGCCGATATCGTTGCAGTAACGCAAGCGGAGCATGGCGCGGCAGTTACGCTTGATAGCTCAGAGGGCTTGACCGGCCCGCTCGTCGTCGCGGCGGACGGGTTGTACTCACGGCTGCGCGGTGGCAACGGCGCGGGGCCGTTGGCGGTGGGAAAGTCCGCCTATCGCACCGTTCTGGCGGCGGAGGACGTGGATCCTGCCTTGCTCAGGGACGGCACGCGCATCTGGCTCGCACGCGATGCGCACGTCGTGCATTACGCCGTGCGCGGCGGTGCCGAGTTGGCGATCGTCGTCATCGTGGACGAAACCTTCGACGGCGAAAGCTGGAGCAACGATGCCGATCTCCAGCCGGTGCTGACGCGGCTGAAACTGGCACCGCAGCTACGTGCGCTGCTTCAGTCGCCGCGCAGCTGGCGCAAGTGGGCGCTGTCAACGCTAGCCCAGTTGCCAACCATGGCGCAGGGGAACGTCGCGCTGCTCGGCGATGCGGCACATCCCACCCTGCCCTTCCTGGCGCAGGGCGGGGTGATGGCTCTGGAAGACGCGACGGTGCTGGCCGACGCGCTCGCGGCGTCGAACGGTGATGTCGCGGGCGCCTTGCAGGCGTACCGCGTCGCGCGCGAACCGCGTGTGCGCCGCGTGATGGCGGCCTCGCGGCGCAACGGCCAGATCTATCATCTGCACGGACTGGCGGCCGCGGCGCGCAACGCCGCGATGCGTATGACGCCAGGGCGGAAACTGATCGCGCGCTACGACTGGATCTATGGCTGGCGCGGCTGACGTCGCGCAAACAAGAAACCGCGCCGGACGCGGGGCGTCCGACGCGGCATGCTGCGATCAAGTGGAGCGATTACTTTTGATCGCAGGCAACCGAAACGCTCGCGCCGATGGCGGGCACGAACTTGCTGCAGGTCGTCTGTTCGACTGCGGCCACGTCGACCTTCACTTCGGGGATCTTGGTGACTTCGGCGATGGACGTCGTCTCGATCTTGGCGTTGTCCGTCTTCACCTCGGCCGTATCGACCTCGTCCGACTTCTTTTCGGCCTTGGCGACGCGAACCTTCTGCGCTTTGGCTGCCGCGGCCACCTTGGCGCGGCGGGCTGCGGCGGCGCGGGCCTGGGCCCGCCGCTCCGAGCGGTAGCTGGAAGAGGGATACGACTGGTAGGAGCTATAGCCGTAGCCACCACCACCACCGCCACAGCCGCCAGCATTGGCGGCAGGGACCAGGGCGAGCGTTGCAAGGGCGAGCGAGGCGGCGACGGTCGAGATCGACTTCAACATGGCGGTAACCTTTCCTGATATCCAACCGAGGCGGTGGTCCGCCCGTTGAAGGCACCATGCCAAAGCGCACGCGGCATCGCTGTCCCACGGGATACAGGGCTGAAAAATCGAAGATTTGTGCCGAAAGCCCCGCTATTGCGCCGGTTGGTCCCGCCTCAGGCCGTTCGCGCGGCGAAGGCCTTGCGCAGAGCGGTGGCGTAGTTCTCGATGGCGAGCTTGCGGATGCGGGCGGGCTCGACCTTCTTGATCTGCCAGTGGCGCACGACGTTTTGCAGGTCGGCATAGCTCTTGACCACGGGATTGGCCAAGGCGTTCAGGTCCGTGCCGAAGGCGACGTGATCTTCGCCCAGCCACTCCGCCAGTTCGGTCATACGGTCGGCATAGGCCTCGATCGACCGGCCGACGTCGACGCGCATGGCCCAGAGGCCCACGACGCCACCCTTGGCCGCGATGGCCTTCGCGCCTTCCATGGAGAGCTGCCGCGCCTGCCAGATCGGCATCGTGTAGTTCGGTTGCTTGCCGCGCGTGACGGAGCTGTGCGACCACACCATCGGCGCGGTCGAGATGTCCAGTGCCTGCATCACGGCTTCGTTCGTGCAGTGCGCCAGGTCGATCAAAATCCCTAAGCGGTTGCACTCTCGGACGACATCCTTGCCGAACGACGTCAGGCCCTGGTGTTCGGGCTTTCGCGTCTGGAAGTCGCCGATAGGATTTTGGATGTAGTGGACGAGCTGGATATGCCGAATGCCTTTCTCATAGGCGGCGGCCAGGGGTGCCAGATCACCGTCCACGAAGGTGGCGCCCTCGACCGACAGGACGACATGTGGGTCGCCTTTCAGCGCCAGATCGAGGTCGTCGGCGGTGCGGGCGATCTTCAACTGCTGGCTGTCGAGATGCGCCTTGATGCGCGCCAGTTCCTCGTCGAACCACGTCACCGGCTCCTGGGCGTTCTTCGGCAAGCCCTTTTGCGCGAAGCCGCCCTTGGCCAGACGCAGCCACGGAACATCGCCTACAAGCGACCACGAGACGAGCGTGGCATTGCCCTTCGCCATCATGCGGCGCAGCGGATTGGAGGGCGCCGGGTTCTTGCCGAAGAAGAACAGGTGATAGTGCATGTCGCCGATGAAGACGGGCGCCGTGCCTTCGGCTAGCAGCCGTGTGGCGGAACTGGCGGCGAGCGGCGCGGAAAGGCCTCCGATCAACAACTGGCGGCGGTCCATGCGCATCTCCTCGGTTTTGTAGCTCAGCTCGTTTAACACAAAACGGCGGCGCGCAACTGCGGCCGCCGTCTTGGGACGTCAAGGTTCAACTGCTATTCGATGACGATCGTCGCCACGTAGTCCATCGTGCGATTGGCGTTGTCGGACGGCAGCAGCGTGTTGATGAGATAGGACGTCGGCGAGTAGTTGTCCGGGATCTTGCGGCGCAAACCGAAGGCGATCGCGCGGCCGCGCAGGCTGCTCCAGATCGGTTTGCCCGCGTCGATGTAATACTTTTCCAGCTTCGGCACATTGTCCTGCATGGCCTTGGCGACGGTCATGTGGCCCTCGGACATGTTGGATTTGTTGTTCGTGACCTGGAACAAGATC
>JAKAXS010000141.1 GCA_021816505.1 Pseudomonadota bacterium | reverse complement strand
ACGAAAAACGATCTCGCGACCGTTTCGAACGCGCCGTCACGCGGACCCATGTCGCTCGAAGCGACGATTGGCGTAAAGATCCGTGACCTTCGCCGTAAGCTGGACGTCACGGCTACCGACCTGGCGAAAAGCGCCGGGCTCTCGGCCGGCATGCTTTCGAAGATCGAACACGGCCAGATCTCACCGTCTTTGACGACGCTGCAGGCTTTGGCTGCTGCGCTTCATGTGCCCATCACCGAACTGTTTTCCGGTTTCGAAGAAAGCCGCGACTGCTCCTATGTCGCGACCGGCACGGGTATTCGCATTGAACGGCGCGGCACCAAGGTCGGCCACTTCTACGACCTGCTCGGCCACTCCCTCGCCGGCCCGATCGCGGTGGAACCGTATCTCATCACGCTTTCGAAGGACGCGATCCCCTACACCGCGTTCCAGCACGAAGGCCTTGAACTCATCTATATGCTGTCGGGTTCGGTGCGCTATCGCCATGTCGACCGCAGCTATCTGCTGCAGCCCGGCGACACATTGTTCTTCGACTCAAGTGGCTCGCACGGCCCTGAGGAACTGCTCTCCAGTGGCGTGCAGTACCTTTCCATCATCATCTATCCACGCAGCTGACGCTCGAAACAAAAAAGGCCCGGCTCACCGCATTTGGTGAGCCGGGCCTCAATGTTTTGCGTGCCTTAGCGCGTAGCGATGCGCGAACCGAGCGGCGATTGCGCGGCAGGCGTCGGCAATATGGGCCGTGCCGCAAGTCCACCAACCGGAGCAGCAGCGGTGCCGATAACCGGAGTCTTGATCGGCTGCCCCAGCGCAGCCCCGACGCCTCCGCGCGTATGGAAGGCGCGGTGCTCCGTATCCGGCGCGAAGTCGGTGCCGAGACCGATGACGCTCTCGGACGCGCCCAGGAACAGCGCACCATCCGGTGCCAGAATGCGCGCCATGCGCTTCAGGATGTCGGACTTCGTCGCCACGTCGAAATAGATCAACACGTTGCGGCAGAAGATGACGTCGAAGCGGCCCAGGCTCGCATAGTCCGACAACAGGTTGAGCTGGCGGAACTGCACCTTGCTGCGCAGCGCATCGATTGCCTGCCAGGTATCACCCTGCTGCGTGAAATACCGCAGCAGATGCGCCGTCGACAGGCCGCGCTGAACTTCGAACTGGGTGTATACCGCGGCGCGCGCTTTCGTAAGCTGCGGCTCGGCGAGATCCGTTGCGACCAGTTCGACGCGCCAGCCCGGCATCTTGTGGGCCATTTCGTCGAGGATCATGGCAAGCGAGTACGGCTCCTGCCCTGTCGACGCCGCGGCGCACCACACGCGGATCGAACGCTCGGACTGGCGTGCCGAGATCAGCTTCGGCAAGACGACATCGCGGAATTTGTCGAATGGATTTCGATCGCGGAAGAAGTAGGTCTCGTTGATCGTCATCGCCTCGACGACTTCCTTGGCGAGGCTCTGGTTCTGACCACGCTCGAGTATCAGAACGAGGTCTGCGAGGCCGCCGAGCTTCTCCCGCTTGACGATGGGAAGAACACGGCTCTCGATAAGGTACTGCTTGCTCTGATCCAGGATCAGACCCGACGTGCGCTTCAGGTAGGCGCACAAGGCATCGAACGACTGCTGTTGCATTTTGCTACTTTCACAACGCTGACTGGGAACGCGACGCGAACTCTCAAACGAGCCCGACCTGCTCCAGCTTGTCCCGCAGGATCATTTCGTCGAATGGCTTCATGATGTATTCGTCGGCACCAGCCGTCATCGCGCGCATGATGCTGTTCTGATGGTTCTGTGCCGTGCAGAAAACGACTTTCGGCGATTTGCCGTCTGGCAGCTTGCGGAACGCCTGCAGGAATTCCAGGCCATCCATGATCGGCATGTCCCAGTCGAGCAGAATGGCGTCGGGCATCTTTTCGCTGCAATAGCGCAAAGCCTCGCTGCCATCTTCGGCCTCGGCCACGTCGAATTCCATATCCGTGAGGATTCTGCGCGCGATTTTGCGAACGACAGGGCTGTCATCCACCACGAGAATCTGTTTCATCGAAACTACTCCACCGTTGGTCATTACTTCGCAAAGTCAAAGAGTGCACCTACGTCGAGCACCGGAATCAGCATGCTGCCGATGCGATAGAATTCCGTCGTCAGCCGCAGCCGCTCCGGATCGAAGTGAGGCGGTATCGGAATCTTCTTGCTCTCGTCGAGAGCCAGAACTTCGCCCACCCTGTCGACCACCAGGCAGAAGTATTCGCCCTTGTGCTCGATGCCGATGGCGAGCGCATTCGTCTCGACCAGATCGTTTTCCATCTTCAGGCGGCGCCGCAGGCTGACCGCCGTGACGATCTTGCCGCGCAGGTTGACGAGCCCCGCCACATCGGGCGGCCCCATCGGCACCGGCGCCAGCGACGAGATGCGAAAGATCGTCTGAACCGTTTGAATGGGCAGGCCGAAAACTTCGCCGTTGGCGACAACCGTCAACGTACTGATGTCCTCGGATATGGAGCGCTTTGCCGCCGGGATGGCGGCCGCTGTAGCCGTCGTCATGCCGCTTCCTCATTATTGGATTTCGACGCGCTACGTTTTTCAGCACGCCGCATTGCCTTCAGCGTCGACGACAGTGCCGACAGCAGCGACTGCCGGTCGCTAGCCTGCACACGCATCGTCAGCTCGGTGGTATCGGCGTCGTTGTCCGCCTCTTCCTCGCCGATCAATCCGATGACCGGAATCTCGCGCATCAAATGATTGCGGCGGACTGCGGTGACCAGTTCGTTGCTGGATACCTCTCCCAGCTCGGTGCTGGTGACGACCGCGTCGACCTGCGAGCCCTGATCGATGAAGTTCAGCGCTTCCTTGCCGGAGGATGCCGCAGTCACGCGATATCCGGCAGCGGCCAGCATCGGCGATAGGAACTCGCGGGCGAAGGCGTCGTTGTGGACTAGAAGAACCTGGCTGCGGCTCGTCGGCTTCTTGCGCGTCATGGAAGAAGCCACGCCCTGGAGATAGGATGTGACGTCGATAAACTCCACCGCATGTCCGCGGATCACGGCCGCGCCGATCGTGTCGTAGCCGCCGCTGGACAGCTGCACGTCCAGCGTCTCCTCGATGATGTCGACGATCTCGTCGACGAGGAGACCGACCGTGAGGTCGCCGTCGGTGATGACGAGCACTGGGTAGCTGCGCGACGTGTCGAAGTGCGTAGAACCAACCGGAACCAACGGCATCAGGCGATCCTGATGGATCATCGTCAGGCGGCCGTCGGCATGCTCGATGCGGCTCGGCTCGACCATTTCGATACGAGCGATGAGCGAAACCGGCAGAACCTTGACTGCGCCTTCGCCAGCGCGGAACAGAACCAGACGCGTCTTGTCGGCTGCTGCGTTGTCCTTCTTCACTTCGCGCTTCTTGTCGCCGCTCTTCTCGATACCGATGCTCATGGCCAACCCACCCGGATCGAGGATCAGCACCACGGAGCCGTCACCGAGGATCGTGTGACCGGTGAACACCTTGAGATGGGCGAGCGACGCGCTGAGCGGCTTGACGACCACTTCTTGAACATCCGCCACCTTGTCGACGATGACGCCGAAGCTCTCGCCGCCAACGCGCATGATGACAACGAGTTGCTCGTTGTTGTCGTGTTCGGATTCCGCGAGGCCCAAGACCTCGCTCATGTCGATAACAGGAACGACCTCTTCGCGCAGACGAAGCACCAAGGCGTTCTGCACCTTGTCGATGACGTGACCCGAATTCTGGCCGACGCCGACCGCTTCCACGACGGCGTGCTGCGGCAGTGCGAAACGCTGCCCGGAGGCCTCCACGATCAACGCCGGCGCGATGGCCAGCGTCAGCGGGATGCGCATCGAGAACTTGGTGCCCTTGCCGAGCTTCGACTGCAGCGAGATCGATCCACCGATCGATTCGATGTTGGAACGCACCACGTCCATGCCGACGCCGCGGCCGGAAACGTTGGTGACCGTCTTTGCCGTCGAGAAGCCGGGCGCAAAAATGAATTTGAAGATTTCGTCTTCGCTCAGCTTTGCAAGTTCCGCTTCGCTCGCCGTGCCGTTGGCGACAAGCTTCTTCTTGATCTTCTCGATGTCGAGGCCACGGCCGTCGTCGGCGATCGTAATCGTGATCTGGCCAGCCTCGTGCGATGCGGCAACACGAATTTCGCCGGTTTCAGGCTTTCCTGCCGCCGCGCGCTCGGCCGGACCTTCCAGGCCGTGGTCCGCAGAGTTGCGGATCATGTGCGTAAGCGGGTCGCGCAGGATTTCGATCAACTGGCGATCGAGTTCCGTATCGGCGCCCTCGGTGATGAGGTCGATCTTCTTGCCGCACTCGGTCGCGAGTTCGCGGATCAGGCGCGGCAGATTCGCGTAAAGTCGTTCGACCGGCTGCATGCGCGCACGCATCACGGCGTCCTGCAAATCAGTCGTCAGCGAAGACAAGCGCTGGAGGGGCGACTTGACCGTATCGTCCTGGCGATGGCGCGTCAGCTCCAAGAGCTGGTTACGCGTTAGCACCAGCTCCGACACGAGCTGCATCATGCGTTCGATCGCATCCACCGCGACACGAATCGTTTCCGAACTGCGCGCATTCGCGGGAGCACTACCCTTGTTTGCCGCGGGAGCAGGCGCTTTGGGTGCTGCGGGTTTCGGAGCAACGGGAGCGGCCGCTACCGGCGCCGCCTCGACCGGAGCACTCGCTGCAGCTTCGACAGTCGCAGCAGGAGCAGACGCAGGTGCCGCCTCAGCCGGCGCCTCACCCTTCAAGCTCGCGGCCAGGATCGCGGCCTGAGCGTCAAGCTGCTTGATCATCTCCGTGTCGTCGCCTTCCGGCTCGACACCGTTGCGTTCGACGTCTTCGACGATCTGCTTGATGCGATCGATCGCCGCCAGGACGACCGTCACCGACGTCTGCGTCGGCGCGGCACCGTTCCGCAACTCGCCGATCATCGTCTCGCCAGCGTGGGCGATATGCTGCAGACGTGTCAGGCCCAGGAAGCTGCAGGTACCCTTGATGGTGTGGACGAGACGAAAGATCTTGGCGATCAACGACGCATCGGTCGGATCGCGCTCGAACAGCACCAGCTGCGTCGCAGCCTCCTCAAGGTGCTGATTCGTCTCGACGATGAAGTCTCGCAGCAGCTCATCCATGACGTTCGGTTCTCGTTAAGCTGAAGCCGAATCCGTCTCAGCCATGAGACGTTCGACCATTTGTTGAACGGTTTCGACTTCGGCACTGAGGCCGTTGTTCACCAGGTTGGTGGCCGGTGCGAGACTGTCCTTCATCTCGGCCGACAAACGCTCACAAAGGTCAATGACGTCTTCGGCGAAGATGTCGCCGTTAGGCTTGCGGCGAGACTGGATCTGCTCGATACCAGCCAGCGCCAACGTATTCAGATCACCAATCAAATTCGCAAAAGAATTGCGAAGTGCCGGATTCAGCTGCGCGTGAATCTCAAGAGCCGCGGCGCTGCCAGGCAGACGCGAACGCTGGAAGTAGTCGACGTATGACACCGGCTGCCAGTTTACGAGATCGTCGATCATTTCCGGAATGACCGGAAGATTCTCGATCAGCAGAAGAAGCTCGTAAAAAATGTTGAGGTAGTCATTCGCGATACCTGATTTCGGATTCACAAGACTTGCCGCGCGAGCAAACAGCTCGCTGTCGATATGATCGTGTGTGTTGATGATCGTCACTGCGGAATCCGCGCTTTGCATCGACATGCCCACTCGTTGTCCATCACCGTTGCACAACCGTGTTACACTGAGGACGATTAAATTTTCGTATTTAGAACGTGCACTGATCTCAATTCGGGTCGATCAAATGCAAAATATTTAGGAGTGTGCTTCGCCGGCACCCGCCAGGATGTCGCCCATGAACTCGTCCTTCTCGTCGATCGGCTCTTCGACGACGAGCGACAGGCTGCCGTTGGCCTGACCGAGCTTGCACCAGAAGACGCGCTGATCCTCGCATTCCAGCGAGATTAGGCTGCGTGTGGTGGAGTTGAGTGCGAAAACCTGACCGACCTTGAGCTGTGTAAGCTCCTGCAAGGTCGCGTCGCGACCCTCCAGCACCGCCTGAATTTTCACTTCCGATTTCGCGATGCCGTTCTGGATCCCCTGAACCCAACGCGTATCCTTGACCTGCGCTTCGGGCGGCTGTTCACGCGTCAGCTTCTCGCGCAGCGGATGTAGCGCCGATTGCGGAATCAAAATGTAGATGCGGCCGCCCTGGTCCAGCACCTGAAATAGGATCTGACCGACCATGACGGGGATGTTGCGTTGCCCGAGCAGCGAGAAGTCGATACGCGTTTCGACCCGCTCGAAGACAAACGTCGTCCCGATACCGGGCAGAAACGCGTTCTGCAGCGCTCTAGCGGCGATTTCGGCGGTCGTGCGTGCGACGCGGGTTTCGAGCGTAGAGAACGGCCGTTCGCCCTCGTAAGGCATTTCCTTGCCGTCGCCGCCGTACATCGCCTCCATCAGTGAGAAGATGCAGCGCCTGTCGAGTCCGATGAGGATCCGGCAATCCCATTCAGGTGAATAGAAAATTGACGCCGCGCTATCCTCGTAGGATTCGAGCACGTCCCAGCTATTTGACGATTCGATCTGGTTGATGAAGAGCGTCGTCGGTTCCGAGCAGAGTTCGCGCAAACCCTCGGTGCACGCCGTGCCGAAACGTTCAAAAATCAGCGGAAGGACGGGAAGCCGATCGACGGAGAGCTTCGGGGTCTCAAGAAGCTTTTCTGCCGTGAGGCGCGATGCAGATGATCCGGAAGTTTCTTCTAGCATTATGTGTCTCGACACCGCGCAACAGAGAAGAAAGGAACGCGGTTACCGAAACTTGAGATAGCTGGCGCGCGCCCCGACCGGAGGCACGCGCCGGAAAGCGTCAGGCCATCGCCGCAGCTTCGGTCAGAGCCTGTTCGATCTTCACCTTCAGCACAGCGGCGTTGAAGGGCTTGATCAGGTAGTTGTTCACGCCTGCCTGTTTGGCAGCCTTCACGTTGTCCTGCTTCGACTCGAGATCGGA
>JAKAXS010000140.1 GCA_021816505.1 Pseudomonadota bacterium | reverse complement strand
TCTTGACGGCGTCGGCACCAATACGGCGCACCAGATCGACGTTGACCGAGCTTGTGAGCCCCGTGACATGACCGCCGAAGTGCCGCGCCAATTGGACCGCTGCGGATCCGACGCATCCGGAGGCGCCGATGACGAGGACGGCTTCTCCTTTGGCTATGCCGGCCTTTCGCAGAAATGAAAGCGCCGTGGTTCCTCCGAACGAAAGTGCCGCCGCTTCCGCCATGGAGACGCCCGTTGGGACGGGGACTACGGCACCTGTTTCCGGCATCGTGACGTATTCGGCATGGCAGCCGAGGCGCGTATCGCGGAACGCGAAGACGACGTCACCCGGCTTGAATTGGGTCACCTCGTGACCCGTGCTTTCGACGACGCCAGACAACTCCGATCCCAGAATTGGCTGGCGCGGCCGCGTGATGCCGAAAATCAAGCGTCCCATCAGGCCGAAGCCGCGCGGCAGGTTGAGACTGCGTAGCCGCTGGTCTGCCGCCGAGACGGTCGTCGCGACGACACGGATCAGCAGGTCGCGCGGGCCCGGCAATGGCTTCGCCATCTCGATGAAGCGCAGGACGTCGGGTGGGCCGTAACGCGGACAGATAACGGCCTGCATGGTCGCTTTCTATGTTTCGGGTGGGGGACGAGCTGTCGGCGGGATTGCGGCGGGAGAAAATGCCCGTGCCTCAAGGCTCCAGTTCGGTGTCCCAGTACAGGTAGTCGAGCCAGCTCTGATGCAGGTAATTGGGCGGGAACAGGCGCCCGTTACGGTGAAGCTCGAAAACCGTGGGCCGATAAGGCATCTGCGCCGGCCGCATCCCCGCTTTGTCGGGCATGTCGCTGCCCTTGGCCAGGTTGCAGGGCGCGCACGCGGTCGCGACGTTGTCCCAGCGGGTCATGCCGCCGCGCGAGCGGGGGATCACGTGATCGAACGTGAGGTCGTCCTTATCGCCGCAGTACTGGCACGTGAAGCGGTCGCGCAGGAACACGTTGAAGCGCGTGAAGGCGGGGTAAAGTGCCGGTTTTACGTAGGTTTTCAGCGAGACGACGCTGGGCAAACGCATCTCGAAATTGGGGCTGCGAACAAAGCGCTCGTACTCGGAGACGATGTTAACGCGATCCAAAAATACGGCCTTCACCGATTCCTGCCAGCTCCAGAGCGACAAAGGATAGTAGCTCAGGGGCCTGAAATCGGCGTTGAGAACCAGTGCCGGAAACGTTTCCGGCGCGGCAGCGTGAGCGTTCACGAGAGCTGCTTCCTGTCGGTTCCGTCAGATCGAATCGGGTTGCCCCGATCCAAGGCTGGCGGATACTAGCCGCGCGTGTCAGCTCTGTGAAGCACCCCCTGGGGCACGGCGCAAAAGCCCGCATTTCTGCCGGGACAAGCGACGTAAGTGGTGCAGGAATACAAGATAAAACGGGGTTAGAACGACGACGAACACCGCCACCCGCAAAGCCGTTTCAATCATGTCGTGATCCTTCGAGCCGTCTTGTCGTCACTCAGTCACCGGCTCTACGTGCCGCGGGGTGGCTTGGATCGGAACGTTAACGGACGATTTGGCTCGATCCTGTTTCCTCGGAGACTGCGATCTGGCTTGCGCTCGCATACGGGCGCCATTGACCCGAAAAACGCTACTGATCAGCGCACGGCGACCGATAGCCGAACATTGAGCGAGAATGCGGCAATCCGGCGTTTGGGTGGCTGTTGATGCAGCAGACGGCACATGTTACAGAACCGCGACTTTCAAGAGGGGGCGCGGCTGGTTAGAAAGCTGTCGATCCGCTTTTGCAGTCGGCCTTCCAATATTCATTTGGGCGGTTTTTCCAGCCGAAGGGAGCTTTGCGGCTCACCTTTTCAGCGCAAGCGAGCGTTCCACGTGGCGACAGACGATCCAATTATGGCAAGCGTAGCGGGGCGTTATGCTTCCGCGCTGTTCGACTTGACCAAGGACGAGAACAAGATCGACGAGGTCGAGAAGGATCTGGGAACGTTCCAGGCTCTTTTGCATGAGAGCGAAGATCTGCAGCGCCTGGTGCGCAGCCCCGTGATCGCCTCCGAGGATCAGAGCCGGGCGCTTTCGGCAGTGCTGGCAAAAGCGGGCATCGGCCAGCTGACGTCAAACTTCTTCAAGTTGATCGCCAAGAACCGCCGCCTTTTCGCAGCCGAAGACATGGCGCGCGCCTTCAAGGCGCTGGCAGCCCGTCATCGGGGCGAGGTTTCGGCGGAAGTCGTCTCTGCTCATGCGCTCTCTGACGAGCAGACGGCCGAGCTCAAGGCGGTGCTGAAGCAATCGGTGGGCAAGGACGTGACACTGTCGACGAATGTCGACGCCAGCCTGCTCGGCGGTCTCATCGTGACGATCGGCTCGCGCATGATCGACAGCTCGCTCAAGACCAAGCTCGCGAACATGAAGGCCGCAATGGCCGGAGCGAACTAACGAATTCAACCCGGTGCGCCCGAAAGGTCCGCCGGGTTTTTGCTGCACTCTCCTATCGATCGCGCCGGCCATGGCGGGCGCTCATAAAGACAAACGACGCAAGACAGAGGTCACGCCAAGATGGAAATCCGCGCCGCAGAGATCTCCTCGATCCTGAAGGATCAGATCAAGAACTTCGGTAAGGAGGCTCAGGTCTCCGAAATCGGTCAGGTGCTTTCGGTGGGCGACGGTATCGCCCGCGTTTACGGCCTCGACAACGTCCAGGCCGGCGAAATGGTTGAGTTCCCAGGCGGCATTCGCGGCATGGCGCTGAACCTCGAAGCCGACAACGTCGGCGTCGTGATCTTCGGCGACGACCGCGGCATCAAGGAAGGCGACACGGTCAAGCGTACGGGCTCGATCGTGGAAGTGCCGGTCGGCAAGGGTCTGCTCGGCCGCGTGGTCGACGGTCTCGGCAACCCGATCGACGGCAAGGGTCCGATCAAGTCGGACAAGAAGATGCGCGTCGACGTGAAGGCGCCGGGCATCCTGCCGCGCAAGTCGGTGCACGAGCCGATGGCAACCGGCCTCAAGGCTGTCGACGCCCTGATCCCGGTCGGCCGCGGCCAGCGCGAGCTGATCATCGGCGACCGTCAGACCGGCAAGACCGCCGTCATCCTCGACACCTTCCTGAACCAGAAGGCGATCAACGCCGGTACGGACGAGAAGGCAAAGCTCTACTGCGTGTATGTCGCCATCGGCCAGAAGCGCTCGACGGTTGCGCAGTTCGTGAAGGTTCTGGAAGAGCGCGGCGCGCTGGAATATTCGATCATCGTCGCCGCTACCGCGTCCGATCCCGCGCCCATGCAGTACCTCGCGCCGTTTACCGGCTGCACGATGGGCGAATACTTCCGCGACAACGGCATGCACGCCGTGATCGCCTATGACGACCTTTCCAAGCAGGCCGTTGCCTACCGTCAGATGTCGCTGCTGCTGCGTCGCCCGCCGGGCCGCGAAGCCTATCCGGGCGACGTGTTCTATCTTCACTCTCGCTTGCTCGAACGCGCCGCCAAGCTGGGCGACGCGCATGGCGCAGGTTCGCTGACGGCGCTGCCGGTCATCGAAACGCAGGCCAACGACGTGTCGGCCTACATTCCCACGAACGTGATTTCGATCACCGACGGCCAGATCTTCCTTGAGACGGATCTGTTCTTCCAGGGCATCCGCCCCGCCGTGAACGTCGGTCTGTCGGTGTCGCGCGTCGGCTCGTCGGCACAGACGAAGGCGATGAAGCAGGTTGCCGGCAAGATCAAGGGCGAGCTGGCGCAGTACCGCGAAATGGCGGCCTTCGCTCAGTTCGGTTCGGATCTCGACGCCGCCACGCAGAAGCTGCTGGGCCGCGGTGCGCGCCTGACGGAACTGCTGAAGCAGCCGCAGTTCTCGCCGCTGAAGATGGAAGAGCAGGTCGTCGTGATCTTCGCGGGTACGCGCGGCTATCTCGATGCGCTGCCGGTTTCGGCCGTGGGCAAGTTCGAGGCTGAGCTGCTGCGCACGCTGCGCGACGAGAAGACGATCCTCTCGTCGATCGCTGCCGACAAGGCACTCTCCGAGGCGACTGAAAAGAAGCTGGTCGAGACCATCGAGAAGTTCGCCAAGGGCTTCACGGCTTAAGTCACGTTTCGCTGGCCCGGATGAGCAATCCGGGCCGATCCCGCTGAGACATGAGACCAAGGATCTGACGGCGCCATGCCGAGCTTAAAAGATCTCAGAAACCGCATCTCCTCCGTGAAGGCGACGCGCAAGATCACCAAGGCCATGCAAATGGTGGCCGCGGCGAAACTGCGTCGCGCGCAGGAAGCGGCCCAAGCCGCACGTCCCTATGCCGAGCGCATGGACGGCGTGTTGTCGAACCTCGCTTCGCGCGCCAACACCGAAGGCGCTTCGCCGCTTCTGGTGGGCACCGGCAAGGAAGACGTGCACCTGCTCGTCGTGATGACCGCCGAACGCGGCCTTTGCGGCGGCTTCAACGGCAACATCGCCAAGCTGGCGCGTGCTGACGCACAAAAGCTTCTGGCAGCCGGCAAGACGGTCAAGATCATGACCGTCGGCCGCAAGGGCGCCGACAACCTGCGCCGCGATCTCAACCGCAATATCGTCGAGCGGACGGACTTCCGCGGCCTCAAGCAGCTCACGTTCGCGCACGCCGAAGGCGTCGCCGACAAGCTGCTCACGATGTTCGATAACGGCGAGTTCGACGTCGCGACGCTTTACTTCTCCGAATTCAAGTCGGTGATCTCGCAGAAGCCGACGGCGCTGCAGATCATTCCGGCGAAGGTCGCAGAAGGCAGCGGTGACACGGCGACGGCTGCAGGCGACGGTGCCGTCTACGAATACGAGCCGGACGAAACCACCATTCTCAAGTACCTGCTCCGCCGCAACATCGGCACGCAGATTTTCCGTGGTTTGCTGGAGAACGCAGCGTCCGAGCAGGGCGCGCGCATGAGCGCCATGGACGCCGCGACACGCAACGCCGGCGACATGATCAACAAGCTGACGGTGAAGTACAACCGTCAGCGCCAGGCGAACATCACGAAAGAACTGATCGAAATCATCTCGGGCGCCGAAGCGCTCTGACAAGATTGAAGGACGAGGAAACGGGCTATGGCAAAATCGGTTGGTAAAGTTCGCCAGGTTATGGGCGCCGTCGTCGACGTGCAGTTCGACGGCGAGCTTCCGCAGATCTTGAACTCTCTCGAGACGGACAACCAGGGCAACCGCCTGGTGCTCGAAGTGGCACAGCATCTCGGTGAGAACACGGTTCGCACCATCGCCATGGACTCGACCGAAGGTCTCGTGCGCGGCCAGGCCGTGACCGACACCGGCAACCCCATCATGGTTCCCGTCGGCGACGAAACGCTCGGCCGCATCATGAACGTGATCGGCGAGCCGGTGGACGAAGCAGGCCCCGTCGCGACGCCCAGCAAGCGCGCCATCCATCAGCCCGCTCCCACCTTCGCAGACCAGGCGACGGAAGCGCAGATCCTCGTCACCGGCATCAAGGTAGTCGTGCTGCTGGCTGCCTACGGGGAGGGCGGCAAGATCGGCCTGTTCGGCGGCGCCGGCGTGGGCAAGACCGTTCTGATCATGGAACTCATCAATAACGTCGCGAAGGCGCACGGCGGCTACTCGGTGTTTGCCGGCGTCGGCGAGCGTACGCGTGAGGGCAACGACCTCTATCACGAGATGATCGAGTCGAAGGTCAACGTCGATCCGAAGAAGAACAACGGCTCCGCCAAGGGCTCCAAGTGCGCCCTGGTCTACGGTCAGATGAACGAGCCGCCGGGCGCACGCTCGCGCGTCGCGCTAACGGGCCTCACCGTCGCCGAGGACTTCCGCGACAAGGGCCAGGACGTGCTGTTCTTCGTGGACAACATCTTCCGCTTCACGCAGGCCGGCTCCGAAGTGTCCGCTCTGCTCGGCCGTATTCCTTCGGCCGTGGGCTACCAGCCGACGCTCGCCACCGACATGGGCGCGCTGCAGGAGCGCATCACCACCACGCAGAAGGGTTCGATCACCTCGGTGCAGGCCATCTACGTTCCGGCCGACGACTTGACCGACCCGGCGCCCGCCGCCTCGTTCGCGCATTTGGACGCGACGACCGTGTTGTCGCGCGCGATCTCTGAAAAGGGCATCTATCCGGCCGTGGACCCGCTCGACTCCACGTCGCGCATGCTCGACCCGCGCATCGTCGGCGACGAGCACTACAGCGTTGCCCGTCGCGTGCAGGAAATCCTGCAGAAGTACAAGTCGCTGCAGGACATCATCGCGATCCTCGGCATGGACGAGCTGTCGGAAGAAGACAAAATGACGGTGGCGCGCGCCCGCAAAATCGAGCGCTTCATGTCGCAACCTTTCACCGTCGCCGAAGTTTTCACTGGTTCGCCCGGCAAGCTCGTTCCGCTTGCCGACACGATCAAGGCGTTCAAAGGCCTGTGCGACGGCGAGTACGACCACCTGCCGGAGCCGGCGTTCTACATGGTTGGCACGATCGAAGAAGCAATCGCGAAGGCCGAAGCATTGGCTGAAGCGGCTTAACAAATCCCGCGCGGCGCGGGGCTGGAGGGGCACGAAATGGCACAGTTCGGTTCATGCTGCGCGGATTTGAAGGACGTCATGGCGGGCGAGGAGTTCGAACCCCTCGTCACGACGGGCGACAACGGCGTGCTCTACATGTCGGTGGGGCTCATCGAGAGCAACGAGAAGGACGGTGACGAAGGCGGGATGGTGGACCATCCTGTGTTCTTCTGCCCCTTCTGCGGCACCAAGCTGCAAACGGAAGAAGAAGTGCGCGCCAAGGGCGGCTTCGAGGACGACGACGCCACGGCGTGAGCTGCGGCGAACCAATCAAGACTTGAGACGAGCGAGGACGGCACGTCATGGCGGACACTTTCACCTTCGAATTGGTGAGCCCGGAGCGGATCTTGAAATCTGGTGCGGCGACTGAAGTCGTCGTGCCGGGCGCCGATGGCGACTTCACGGTGCTGCCGGGCCATTCGCCGGTGATGTCCACGCTTCGTCCCGGTGTGATGGACGTGACGTTCGAAGGCGAGAAGACGCGCATCAGATC
>JAKAXS010000139.1 GCA_021816505.1 Pseudomonadota bacterium | reverse complement strand
CCGATCTCGGCTGCGAAGACGACCGCAACGGCGGCGCTGGCCAGCAAAGAGACCTTGAGGGGAAGCGACTTGATATGCATGACGAGCCTTGTTCACTGGCGGGGACTGTGAACAATGTAATTAGCGAATTGCTGTAGCTAATTGATTAACAAGGAAAATGGGTGATTAAATAAATTTCTTGTTAGACGTTGCGGAGGCATCCGGTCAACGCCGGCGCCGCGCATCCGGTTTGCTTTCGATGCTGATGGGCAGGGGCAGCGGCAACGGAACGGGTGTTGCCGCCTTGACTGTCGTCGGGGGCACGGTGTTGGCCCAGCCGTAGGCCAGCATCGTCATCAGCGCGCTTGCCGCGAAGAAGTAGACACCCGGCAGCACGTCCGCCTCGGTGTAGCCGGACGAGTTCACGTAGAAGATCAGCAGCGCCAGAACCATCACGTCCGTCATGGAATAGCGGCCCAGCCATTCCATGGTCGAGATCGACCGCGTACGGAACTCGGGTGGCAGATCGGGCGAGGTCAGCAGCGTGAGAAGATAAAACAGCTTCAGGAACGGAAACAGGATCGAGAACAGGAACAGCACCGCGGTGAGGAAGTACTCCTCGTTCTCGAATAGCGCCCAGATGATGGTCGCGATCGAGTGCTCGCGGCTCCAGACGTAAACGGTGGTGAAGCGGATGACCGGCAGGATAATGCCGAGCGCGAAGAACACCGTCGCCAGGATGATGAGGAAGCTCAAGACGAAATTGCGGAACGTCGCCACCTTCGGCCGCACCGTCTCCGGCTTGACCGGCTGCGGCAGCACGACCGGCTGAGGTGCCGGCGGCAGTGCGGCCAGTCCCTCCAGGCGCAGCCAGGAATAGGAGAGGATCATCAATACGACGGCCGCGGTAAAGAAATAGACGCCCGTCAGGCTCGCCGCGTCGTACACGCCCTGGCTCTTGATGAAGAAGATCGTCAGCGACAGCACCAGCACGTCGTGCATCGACCACTTGCCGAGCCACTCGAGCGCTTTCAAGCGCTTGTGCTGCCGTGTCAACTCGGTCGCAGGCAGAGTGGAAACGAGCAGGAGGTACAGCAACTTCAGGATGGGCAGCGCGATGGAGAAGACCAGGATCGTGCCGCCGAGGAACGTCTGCCCGTCGTGGATCAAGACCCAGACCGTGGACAGCAGCGAATGGTCGGTCGAGAAGATGAGGTACTTGGTCAAGCGTATGATCGGCAACGTGATGCCGAGCGCCAGACACACGCTGGCGGCAATGATGCAGATGCTCAACAGAAACCGCCGCCCGCCGAGCCGCATGAACGCCGCGATGCCTCACCAACCTAAAGTCGGCCATCAAAGCCACGGCTCACGGCGAAACTGAGGCTGCCGTCTGGTGGACCCGCAAATGGCAACGGCCGGCTCCACAAGGAGCCGGCCGAGCGACGGGGCCACCGGAGATCGCAGTCGCAAGCGTCGATTAGGTCCGGCGCGCGCGGGCAATCGTGTAGTTCAGCTGCGACTGCGCCTGGCGGATCTGGGCGCGCTCGTAGGGCGTAACCCGGCCATCGGCGCGTGCCTTGCGCTGGACGAAGGCGACCTTCAGCTTGGCGCGGGCGATTGCGGCACGCTCGAACACCGACACCTTGCCATATCCATGACCGTGGTGATGCTTGGGAGCTGCGGACGCAACGCCTGCCGAGGTGAGAACGAGAGCGGCGGCGGCAGCGGCGAGAATGGCTTTCATGATCATCTCCTGCTTTTCTATCCGGCTCCGCTTTGCACCATGCTTGTTCGGGCCGGTATGACAGGAGAACGGGGCGACGATTGCACCTCCGTCGATTAAATGTAGGAAAGTATTGCGATTTTTCTGAATAGCCGTTCAGATTGCCGGCCTTCGACGGATTTGCGCCGCCTTCGTCGTTTAACGGGCTGGATCATAACAACAACCGGAGACACGTGATCATGATCGCGAAGAAAGTCATCGCCTCGGCACTGGCACTCAGCCTCGCCGCTTCCGCCCTGCCAATCGCCGCCTCGGCAGCACCGATCGGGCCTTCGGCCGCGGGTGCATCCGACAAGTCGACGACGCTCGTCGAGAACGTGCATCGCCGTGGGCGCCATCACCATCATCGCCGCGGCGGCGGAGGTGGTCGCGGTGCGGCCGCGCTCGTCGGTGGCATCATCGCCGGCGCTATTATCGCAGGCGCCATCTCGGAAGGCCGCGCCTCCGACGGCGACGTGGAGCGCTGCGAGGACGAATTCCGCTCGTTCAATCCGCGCACGGGCACCTACATCACCTACGAAGGCGATGAAGTCGTTTGCCCCTACCTGCGCTGACATCACTCCGACAACGCAAAACGGGAGCGGCCATCGCCGCTCCCGTTTCGATTCCAGATGCCGCTTCCGCGTTCAAGCGTGATTGGTGTGCGCGATGCCCTTGTCGTGGATCAGGGCGTGCAGTTCGCCCTCCTGAAACATCTCGCGAACGATATCGCAGCCGCCGACGAATTCGCCTTTGACGTAGAGCTGCGGAATGGTCGGCCAGTTCGTGAAGGTCTTCACACCCTCGCGCAGGCTGTTGTCCTCCAGCACGTTGACGTCCTTGTAGGGCACGCCGAGGTGGTCGAGAATCTTCGCGACCTGCGCGGAAAATCCGCACTGCGGAAACTGCTTCGTGCCCTTCATGAACAGCACGACATCGTTGGTGGCGACCGTTTTGCGGATCCAGTCCTGCACGGCCTGAGCATCGCTCATCTTGATAACCCTCTAAATCTTAGCGCCTGCCGAAATCGCAGACTGGTGGTCAACCATGTGGTTAGCCTCATGAAAAAGTCAATGAAGAGGCCATTTTTCGTCGTCGAAGGGGGTTCACACCGGGCCGCGGCTCGGTATTCTGCAGTGGGAAGTTTGGCGGTGTAAATCGGTCAATCTTTCCCATCTCATTCAGATGGAGGAAACGTATGAAAAAAATCATCCTTGCCGCACTCGTCGCATCTGTCTCGGCCGGCGCCGCTTTGGCGAACACCGGAACAGTCACCCCTTCGCCGGACTGGGACCAGCGCAAGGCAGGTGAGTCGCTCGACGTGAATAAGAAGTAAGCCTCTCTCCTTCTTGTAAGTCTCGTAATTTGGCAGGACGCGTCCATCGGCTGCGTCCTGCCTTTTTCATTCAGCTTCGATCAGTGAAGCGTGAACGTTTCTCTTTCATCACTGATTTGACGTGCTTGCCGAAGCTGCGCGCGCGTTCGCGGCGAACGCCCATGCTTTCAGCGTTGCGTTCCTCTTCGGCACTAAGCTTCTGCCATCGCGCCAGGCGCGCCGCTTCGAGCGTGCCCGATTTGATCGCCGCCTGCACCGCGCAGCCCGGCTCGGTCGCATGCCCGCAATCGCTGAACCGGCACGTCTCCGCCAGCGCGACGAGATCGTCGAACACCTCTTCGATGCCGTCCTTTACGTCCGCGAGCTGCAGTTCACGCATGCCCGGCGAGTCGAGCATCCAGCCACCCGACGGGAGACGATGCAGCCGCCGCGCGGTCGTCGTGTGCCGCCCCTTGTCGTCATGCACGCGCACGCCTTGCGTTGCGATATCGCCCGCACCCGACAGCGTGTTGATGAGCGTAGACTTGCCCACACCGGACGAGCCCAGCAGCGCCACCGTCTGCCCCGGCGCGCACCACGGCAGCAGTCTCGCCACGCTGGCGCGATCTCGCGCGTCGATCGTCTCCACCAGCAGGCCCGGCATCAGCGCCGCCGCCTTTTGCGCGAACTCCGTCGCATCCGCCGCGAGGTCGGACTTTGTGAGCACCACGACCGGCACGACACCCGCATCGCTTGCGAGGCTCAGGTA
This sequence comes from Pseudomonadota bacterium, assembly GCA_021816505.1. Taxonomy (GTDB): domain Bacteria; phylum Pseudomonadota; class Alphaproteobacteria; order Rhizobiales; family Hyphomicrobiaceae; genus JAKAXS01. The sequence continues at coordinate 3,231 of JAKAXS010000139.1, read as the reverse complement.
GCGTTCCAGGCGCGGCACGTTGAAGTCCTGATTGCACGACGTGACGACGAACAGCGTATCGACGTTCGCGCCGATCAACTGAACCTGCGAGCCCGTGCCCGCGGCGCGACGCTTGAACACGCTCGCGCGGTTCAGCAGCCGCAGTGGTCGCAGCGTCTCGCGACACACAAGCAGCCAGTCGCCTGCCGTGGCGGCGGTGGCCTTGTCGCCGGGCGTTGTCGCAAAAAATGGCTCGATCAGCGTATCGAGTCCTGCGCCCAGCACGTGAAGCTTGTCGCGATGCACGGCCACCACGCGTACGGGCAGCAGCGACGTCAGGTCTTCGGTGGAGAGTTGAGAAGCGAAGAAGCGGTTCCAGCCCAGTTCGGCCAGGTCGAGAGATTGCGATGTCATGTGTGTTTCGCCAGTTGTCGCGTTGCGCGATGCGCGCGAACGCAGCCAGACAAACGGAGACGCGCCGCGCAAGCGGACGTCCGGCTCACCGGGCTGGCAGATCGAACGTCAGCGGGATTAACCCGCGAACGTCGCGCCTCCAGCCGACTGCAAAACACCGACAATCACATTCTCTCCTTTTCGAGTTGGTTCGTTTCACTCTACGCGAACCGCAACGCCGACACTACAGCAGCGCGGCACGAGGCCGGCACACGAAGATGCGTCACCCGTCCTTGGGAACGGCCGTCGTCAGCGCCAGGGCATGCAGGACGCCGCCCATGCGGCCGCCAAGGGCATCGTAGACCATCTGATGCTGCTGCACGCGCGACTTTCCGGCAAATGCCTTCGACACGACGTGCGCCGCGAAGTGATCGCCGTCGCCGGCCAGATCCTTGATATCGACGATCGCGTCCGGGAAGCTCTCTTTGATCAGGCGCTCGATGTCGCCGGCATCCATGGGCATGGTGGTGGTCCTTCAGTTGGTATGCGGCGCGCTCATGAAGCTGGGCAGCCAGGCCTCGTGCACGGTCCGCAGCTCGCTCAGCGCCAGTGGCGCTTCGCCCTTCACGACGATGCTGTCGCCGCCCACGCGGCCGACGATGCGTGCCGGCAGCTGGATCAGCCGCGCACGCTCCAGGATCTCCTCGGCCCGCTGCGGCGCGACGCTCAACACGTAACGGCCCTGGTCCTCGCCGAACCAAATCGCGTGCGCAGGCAGCCGTCCCTCGTACGGGAACAACTCGACGCCGAGATCGCCCGACAGTGCCATCTCCGCCACGCCGATCAGCAACCCGCCATCGGACAGATCGTGCACGGCCGAGACCGAGCCCTCGCGGATCAGCGAGCGCACGAGCCGGCCCGCCTTCAACTCGTCGGCAAGATCCACCGGCGGTGGCGCGCCTTCCAGCTTGCCGGCGAACATGTGCTGATAGAGCGACTGGCCCAACCATCCGCGCTCGTCGCCGATCACGATCAGCAAGTCGTTCTCGCGCTTCAACGCGATATCCGCGATCTTCGCGGTATCGGGAATGAGCCCCACGCCGCCAATCGCCGGCGTCGGTGGAATGCCCACGCCGTTGGTCTCGTTGTAGAGCGACACGTTGCCCGACACGACGGGATAGTCGAGCGCCTTGCACGCTTCGGCCATGCCTTGGCACGAGCCGACGAACTGCCCCATGATCTCGGGCCGCTCGGGGTTGGCGAAGTTCATGTTGTCGGTGATCGCCAGCGGGTCCGCGCCGACCGCGATCAGGTTACGCCATGTTTCGACGACGGCCTGCTTGGTGCCCATCGCGGGATCGGCCGTGACGTAGCGTGGGGTGACGTCGCACGTCGCCGCGATGCCCTTCTTGGTGCCGTGAATGCGCACCACGGCTGCGTCGCCGCCGGGGCGTCCGATGGTGTCGCCCATCACCATATGATCGTACTGCTGCCAGATCCAACGGCGCGAGCAGAGCGCCGGCGATCCCATCAACTGCTGCAACGCACCGAGCATCGCGTTGGGCGCGGGCACCCACTCCGGCAGGATCGGCTGCGGCGGCACCGTCGCCACCCACGGCCGCTCGTACATCGGCGCGGAGTTGGCCAGCACGGGCACGGGAAGGTCGGCTTTCACCTCGCCTTTGTGGGTGATGATCATGCGGTTGGTGTCTGTGGTGATGCCGATCACCGCGAAGTCGAGATCCCACTTGCGGAAGATCGCCTCGGCTTCCGGCTCCGATCCCGGCTTCAGGATCATGAGCATGCGCTCCTGGCTTTCCGACAGCATCATCTCGTAGGCCGTCATGCCCTCTTCGCGCTGGGGCACGTGGTCCAGATTGAGTTCGATGCCGACGCCACCCTTGTCGGCCATTTCAGACGTCGACGACGTGAGGCCCGCCGCGCCCATGTCCTGGATGGCGATGATGACGTCCTTCGACATCAATTCGAGGCACGCTTCGATCAGCAGCTTCTCGGTGAAGGGATCGCCCACCTGCACGGTCGGGCGCTTCTCGTCGGACTTGTCGTCGAACTCAGCCGACGCCATCGTCGCGCCGTGGATGCCGTCACGCCCGGTCTTCGAGCCGACGTAGACGACCGGCAGTCCGACGCCCTTCGCGGCCGAGTAGAACACCTTGTCCGTCCGCGCGAGGCCGACGCACATGGCGTTGACGAGAATGTTGTTGTTGTAGCCGGGGTCGAAGTTCACTTCGCCGCCCACGGTTGGCACGCCGACGCAGTTGCCGTAGCCGCCGATGCCGGACACGACGCCGTCCACCAGATGCCGCGTCTTGGGATGCTCCGGCGCGCCGAAGCGCAGCGCGTTCAGGTTCGCCACCGGCCGCGCGCCCATCGTGAACACGTCGCGCATGATGCCGCCCACGCCCGTCGCCGCGCCCTGATAGGGCTCGATGTACGAGGGGTGGTTGTGGCTCTCCATCTTGAACACGACACAGTCGCCGTCGCCGAGGTCGACGATGCCGGCGTTCTCGCCCGGTCCCTGGATCACCTGCTTGCCGGTGGTCGGCAGCGTCTTCAGCCAAACGCGCGAGGATTTGTACGAGCAGTGCTCGCTCCACATCACGGAAAAGATGCCCAGTTCCGTGATCGACGGCTCGCGCCCGAGGATCTCCAGCAGCCGCTTGTACTCGTCCGGCTTAAGTCCATGAGATGCCACAACTTCTGGCGTGATGGCGGTAGCGGTGTCCTGCATGTGTCGTCTGATCCGGTTGGCGTCGGCCCGCTTATAGCGGCTGCCGGCCCCGTTGTCGCGTGCGGGGTGTCGCAGATCCACGGACGGGGATCGTTGAGCGCGGCCCT
>JAKAXS010000138.1 GCA_021816505.1 Pseudomonadota bacterium | reverse complement strand
CCAGATCGGTGCGATCCAGGGGTCGACGCAGCAGGCTGCCACCGCGATCGACGCCATCGGCAACACGATCAAGGACATCGACCAGATCGCCGCCACCATCGCCTCGGCCGTCGAGGAGCAGGGTGCGGCGACCCAGGAGATCGCCCGTAACGTCGAACAGGCATCGGCCGGTACGAACGAAGTGTCGTCGAACATCACCGGCGTCAGCCGCGCGGCGGCAGACTCCACGGACGCTGCCGGCAACGTGCTGTCGTCGGCCACCGAACTCTCGAGCCAGGCCGAAAAGCTGCGCTCTGAGATGTCGCGCTTCCTGGCAACCGTCCGCGCCGCCTAAAGCAAGCCAACACAGAAATGAAAAGGGGAGCCGGTGGGCTCCCCTTTTTGCGAGAACCGGAGGATCGTCTCCGGGCTCAGTGCCGTCCGGCGAACGGGTGCATGATGTGATCGCGCAGCCATTCGTACAAATCTTGCTCGTGGCGATCGATGCACTCAGCCCGCGCCACCCTTCGCTTGTGGACGGGAAGCGCCTGCCAGGCCAGAGCGCGCAGTTGACGCCGAATGGTCGAGTCCGTGCTCTCGTCCCACTTCAGCCACTCGCTGATGTTGGCCGCGCCATTTTCCCAGCGCCTGATCCGCACGAAATCGTCACGGATCTGATATTCGACCGTCGCATCGGCCGGCCAGGACAGCCAACGCAGATCGTCTGAGGATGTGTTGTGCATGGCATTTACTCGCTATGCCCGAGTCCCTCAGTATGCAAGCCGATACCTAACGGGTCATTATGTCCGGTTCACAAGAAGTAAAACCGGCGCGCCTCCAGATATTGAACTCGCCGATCCCGCTTGGCGTTATCCTGCGCCATGGCTTTCCCGTTCGTTGAACGCAATCTCCGCATCACGCCGATCGACACGTTCATCGATCCGCCCCAGCCGCGTGCGCGCGCCATCATCACCCACGGTCACGCCGATCACGCCCGGTCCGGCCACGGCGCCGTGCTGGCGACGCCCGATACCATCGCGATCATGAAGACCAGGTATGGCGAGACCTGCGCCGGCGCGTTCCAGCCGTTGAACTTTGGCGAGCCGCTGCACATCGACGACGTGACGGTGACGCTCTATCCAGCCGGGCACATTCTCGGCAGCGCCCAGGTGTTGCTGGAGCACAAGGGTCGCCGGATCGTCGTGACCGGCGATTACAAGCGCCTCCCCGACCGAACGGCCCAGCCGTTCGAGCTGGTGCGTTGCGACCTGTTGGTCACCGAAGCGACATTCGGCCTTCCGGTGTTCCAGCACCCCGATCCCGCCGACGAAACGCGGCGGCTGATGCGCTCACTCCAGCGTCACGGCGACCGCTCGCACGTCATCGGCTGCTACGCGCTTGGCAAGGCCCAGCGCATGATTTCGCTGATCCGCGAACAAGGGTGCACCGACCCGATCTATCTGCACGGCGCCATGATCCGCCTGTGCGACCTCTACGAAGCGCTCGGCGTTCCGCTGGGCGTCTTGAAGCCCGCCCTGGGCGTGGCGAAGGGCGAACTCGCCGGCAAGATCATCATCGCGCCGCCGTCCGCGCTGAAGGACCGCTGGAGCCGGCGCTTGGCCGACCCTGTGCTTGCCATGGCGTCCGGCTGGATGAGCGTCAAGCAGCGGGCGCGCCAGAGCCTGGTCGAGCTGCCGCTCGTCATCTCCGACCACTGCGACTGGAACGAACTGCGCCAGACCATCGCCGAATGTGGCGCCGAAACCATCTGGGTCACGCACGGCCGCGAGGACGCCCTGGTGTACTACTGCCAGGCGCAAGGCCTCATCGCGGAACCGCTCAGCATTCAGGCATACGAGGATGGCCCCGAAGACGCCGATGACGCTGGAGACGGCGAATGAAGCGCTTCGCCGAACTGCTCGAGCTGCTGGCGCTGACGCCTTCGCGCAATCGCAAGATCGCAGCGTTGGCCACCTATTTTCGCGAGGTTCCCGATCCCGATCGCGGCTATGCACTTGCGGTCCTGACCGGTGCGCTGTCGTTCAAGAACGTCAAACCCGCACTGTTGCGCGATGTCGTCCTGGAGGAGGTCGATCCCAACCTGTTCGCCATGTCGTACGACTACGTCGGGGATCTGGGCGAGACGATCGCGTTGATCTGGCCGCACCAGCAGTCCGCCGAGGAGCTGCCTTCGCTGACGACGTTGATCGAATTGTTCAACACGACACCGAAGCCGGACTTGCCGCGCCTCATCGCCAGTCTCTTGACGCGCCCCTCGATCGCCGAACGCTGGGCCCTGGTGAAGCTCGCCACCGGCGCCCTGCGCATCGGACTGTCGGCGCGTCTCGCGAAGACCGCGCTGGCGGAAATGAGCGGCAGGCCGCTGCAGGACATTGAGGAAGTCTGGCACGGCCTGTCACCACCCTACGCCGCGTTGTTCGCCTGGCTCGACGGAACGACCGGCCGGCCCGACATCGATCACACGGCGCGCTTTCATCCGCTGATGCTGTCGAACCCGATCGACGAGGAGAAGGATCTCGCCAAGCTTGCTCCCGAAGATTTCGCCGCCGAGTGGAAGTGGGACGGCATCCGCGTGCAGCTGATCTTGAGCGAAGGCCGCGCCTCGCTGTTCTCCCGAACGGGCGACGACATTGCCGGTGCTTTTCCCGACATCGTCGACAACGTCGTCGGCGAAGCCGTCCTGGACGGCGAACTGTTGGTCGGCCGCGATCGCATTCCGGCGACCTTCAACGACTTGCAGCAGCGCCTCAACCGCAAGGTCGCGACGCAGAAGCATTTGACGAGCTACCCCGCCTTCATCCGCGTCTACGACATGCTGTTCGACGGCGGAGACGACATCCGCGCCTTGCCGTGGCGGGAACGCCGTCAGCGCCTTGCCGCCTGGCTCGACCGCAATCCGCAATCACGGCTCGACCTGTCGGATATCATCGCATTCAAGGATTGGGACGACCTCGGGCGCATCCGCCGCCAGGGCGCCGATGAGCACGGCCACGAAGGGGTGATGCTGAAGCAGATCACTTCACCCTACGTGCCGGGCCGGCCGAAGGGGCTCTGGTTCAAGTGGAAACGCGATCCCAACGTGCTCGACGCGATCCTGATGTATGCCCAGCGCGGCCACGGCAAACGGTCGTCGTACTACTCGGACTACACGTTCGGCGTCTGGAAGGACAACGAGATCGTGCCCATCGGCAAGGCGTACTTCGGCTTTACCGACGAAGAGCTGCGCCGCCTCGACAAGTGGGTGCGCGCAAACACGGTGCAGGCCTTCGGCCCGGTTCGCGAAGTTCGCAAAGAGCTGGTGTTCGAGGTTGCCTTCGATAGTGCCCAGGAAAGCAAGCGCCACAAATCCGGCGTTGCCCTGCGCTTTCCACGCATCAGCCGTATCCGCTGGGACAAACCCGCTCAAGAGGCGGCCACCCTGGCAGATGTTCGAACGCTGATCGCCGCGACCTGATCGAAGCGCCCCGGAGCCGTCAGGTCGAGCACACTTGTGACCGCGCGCGCCTGTCACAACTTCGGACGTGACACACTCTTCGCCGGCTTGTCTTCACGCAGGCCCGTGAAGGCGGCGTGCCGCAGAATATTGTCGGCGCTCCATGCGCGATACTCGATTTGCGCCACAAGCTGCGGCTCGACCCACATGACGCCGCGCCGCTGCAGGGCATCCAGCTTGGTGTCGAATGCCGGCGCCCCGCGCCGAAGCGGCTGGAGCGCTTTCCACAGCGCGGCCGCCGTCTCCTGATCGAATCCGGTGCCGACGCGGCCCGCGTACACGAAAGCGCCGTTGTCGAAATAGCCCAGCGCCAGCGACCCGATCGCCTTCTTGATCTTCGCGTGATCCACGTAGCCACCGATCACGAACTCGTCGGTGTGAATGCACTTTGTCTTGCGCCATTCGTCGCGCCGCCCGCTGCGATAGGGCATGTCGCGCCGCTTGGAAATGATGCCTTCCAACCCCAGCTTGCACGCCTCGGCGAAAATCCGGCGCGCATCCCCTTCGAGGTGCTGGCTGAAGCGCACGACGCCCCGTTCCGGTGCACGCTCCAGCGCTGTTTCCAACAGCGCTCGGCGCTCCTCCAACGGGGCCGCCGTCACATCCAAGCCTTCCAGATAGAGCACATCGAACGCGTAGTAGACCATCTCCGTGCTTCCGCCGGACTTCAGGGCCTCCACCAGCTTCACGAAGCTCGACGCGCCCGCGTCGTCCTCCACCACCACTTCGCCGTCCAGAATGGCCGACTTGAGCTTCAGTCCCGCCAACGCCTTTGCGACCGTCTTGAACCGCGGCGTCCAGTCCAGCCCCGTGCGCGTCAGCAGCCGGACGTCGTCGCCCTCGATCCTGGCCTGCAGGCGATAGCCGTCGAACTTGATCTCGTGGGTCCACTGCTCACCGCGCGCCACGTCGGAATACAGCGTGGCGAGGCACGGCGGAATGAACTTGGGCTGCGGATCACTCGGCCGTTTCGCGCCGCTTACCCGAGTTGCCTTACCACTTCGGCTAGCAGAACGGCGGTTGCGCGAAACTTTCGGCCCTTCAGCACGTTGCGGCATCACACGTTTCATATTTCCTGGCCACGGAGAACTTTCATGACGCCGCTTCTCACCACTGCACTTATGACTTTCATCGTTCTGATACTCATCGGCATCGTCGTCGGCATCCTGTTCAACCGCCGCGGCCGCAGTTGGCTGGGCCGCCAGGTCGCCGACGCGACGGGCGCCGGGGACGTCACCTACGCTCTCGTGGGCATCGCTGGCTCGTTCATGGGCTACCACATCGGGGTGATCCTCGAATTGCTGCCGACCTACCTCTGGTACCTCACCGCACTGCTCGGCGCCGTCATCACCATCTGGCTTTGGCGCGGCCGGTCGTAACACGTCACGGTCGGGTCGCCGTTCGCGCGACCCGACTTACGCCGGCCCAAGAGGCCGCAGCACGTAAACAGTCTCGGTCAGCTCCGTCACACCTCGATCCCTCAAATTCGCACTGGCCTCCAGCCCATCACGCGACTCCAGCACCGTGATCTCGTGCGTCTGCGCAAACAGATCGCGAACCCGCGCTGTGCTGGTGGAGAACGGAGGTCCGGCGATTTGGCCCTCGGGATACGTGACGCAGATCAAGAGCACCGGCGCGCGCTTCGCCAACGCGACCAGCTTGCGGGCATAGGCTTCCTGCATGTCGCCGGGCATCGCGATCAGTGCCGCCCGGTCGTAGACGGCCGCGATGTCATCCGTTGCAGCTGGCGGCAGCGTGAAGAAATCACCGGTCCAGATGGTAACAAGCCCGGCTGTAGCCACCTCGAATTCGCCCTCGCGACGAACCTGGGGCGATAGAGTCTGCTCGCGAAAGAAATCGGCGACAGCCTGATGCGATAGCTCGCTGCCGACCACGCGGTGCCCGCGCGCCGCCAGCCACACCATGTCGACGCTCTTGCCGCAAAGCGGCACGAATACGCTGCCCTCAGGCGCGACGCCGAGAGAGGACCAGTGCTTGGCAAGGAGGTCGTTGCCCCCGGCCTGATGAAAGCCGATCTCACCCTTCTGCCAACGCTCGACCCAAAACTCGCCTTTCACGCATCCCCCTTGGCCATCAGCCGCGAGCCTTCACGAACTTCTGTATCGCCGCCTTTAGCGAACGCTCGCTCTTGCAATAGTCGGCCCAGGCGTCGCTCTTCGCCATAAGCGCGGGCGCGGTCGCGATCGTGAAGCGCATCGGATCCAGCCCCTCGCGCACCTGACCCCACGCCACCGGCATCGAAACCGGAGCACCCGCCCGCGCGCGCGGCGATAACGGCGCGACCGCCGTCGCCAGCCGGTCGTTACGCAAATAGTCGAGGAAGATGCGGCCCTTGCGCTGCTTCTTCGCCATGTTGATCAGATACCTTTCCGGCTGATCGTCCGCCATCGACGCGCACACGGCCTGCGCGAACGTCTTGGCTTCATCCCAGCCGAGCCCCGGCGATGCGTCCGCTTTCAACGGCGTGACGACGTGCAGCCCCTTGCCACCCGTGGTCTTGCAGAAGGCGACGAGGCCGATCTCTTCGAGCCGCCGGCGCAGCTCCTTGGCCGCCGCGATCACCTTGCCGAACGGCACGTCGTCGGCCGGGTCGAGATCGAATACGAGACGCCCCGGCACCGTCGGCTGGTCAGGCTCGCAGTTCCACGGGTGGAATTCCAGCGCTGCGATCTGTCCCATCGCGACCAGGCCATCCACGCGGTCGATCTGCAGGTACGGCTCGTGATCGCCGGTGACCTTCACGGTATCGACGAGGTCCGACATGCCCTTCATCGCGTGCCGCTGGAAAAACCGTTGCTTCCCTTCGATGCCGTCGGGTGCACGGATGATGGAGCATGGCCGGCCTTCGAGATGCGCGATCATCCACGGACCGACCGCTTCCAGATAGCGCGCGAGGTCGAGCTTGGTGAACGCCTGGCCGCCTTTGAGAGCAGGCCACAGCACCTTGTCGGGCTTGGAGATCTTGACGCCGAGAACCGTGTCGCCGCCCGACCGATCGACCGCGCCGACCTTGACCGGCTTCGTCTGCTTCGCGCGAACCGGACGTGGCGCCTCGCCCGCCTTCGGCCTCCGCGGCTTGTTGGAGTGCCAGATCGCGTCGGGCTTGGCGGCCGTGCGCTTCGCCGTCATGAACGCTTCGGGCGCCTTGCCTTTGCCGTCCGCGATCTGCTTCAGCGTTCGGCCGGACGCGACGGAACGATCCTTCGCAAGAATGCCCTCGCCATCGCCCGCTTTCGCATACTCGTCCTTGTGCTTGATCAGCAGCCAGTTGTTGCGCTGCTTGGCACCGCGGCTGCGCCCCTCGCGATCATGTTTCATACGCACCAGCACGAAACTGCCGTGCAGTTTCTCGCCGGCCAGAACAAACTTCAGGTCTCCGTCGGCCAGCGCGTCGTCGGGATGCGCGTCGCCTTCCGCGCGTCCAGCACGAACACTGGCCCGGCTACGATGGCGGCCGGGAGCTCTGGAGCGTTCCCGCTACAGACCGTCAACGGGGCGCTCACGGCGGCGCAGGTCGTCGCTGGCCAGTATTACGAGGCGATTTTCAATGG
>JAKAXS010000137.1 GCA_021816505.1 Pseudomonadota bacterium | reverse complement strand
CGATCCGCTCGCGCCGTCACCCGTAGGTTGGGTCAAGCGGAGCGCGACCCAACAATTCACGGCATAACCCAGAACATGTTGGGTCTCACAAGGGGGCTCGACCCAACCTACGCGCCGAGCCAGACTTGTTCGGCTAGACGAGATGGCCGATGGCGATGGAGACGAGCGCGGCGGCCGCCAGCCACAGCGCGACGGTGCGCCAGCGGGCGGATTTCGCGTTCTCGCGCGCGAGGCGCTGCAGCGTGTCGTCGTCGAGGCGGACGCCTGAGCGCGACATCTCGGCAAAAGCGGAGATCGCGCGTTCCGCGCCGGACAACAGGTTCGGCACCTCGGCCAGGACCTGGCCGATGGTGGTCGCGCCCTCCCCCGCCTCGCGCAGACGCCCGGCGGGGCCGAGGTTGTCTTCCATCCACGCCTTGGCGACAGGCTCGGCCGCGGTCCAAAGGTTCAGCGCGGGATCAAGCCCGCGGGCGACGCCTTCGACGATGACCATGCTCTTCTGCAGCAGGATCAGCTCCGGCCGCGTCTCCATGTCGAAGACTTCGGTGTAGGCGAACAGCTGGCCGAGCAGGTCGGCCATGGAGATTTCCTCCGCCGTTCGGCCGTGGATCGGTTCGCCGATCGCGCGCAGCGCCTGCGCGAACACCTCGACTGGATGGTGCGGCGGCACGTAGCCGGCCCAGAAATGAACCCACGCCGCGCGCTGATAATCACGCGTGATGAGCCCGTGCAAGATCTCCGCGAGAAAGCGGCGTTCGCGCGCGCCGAGCCGGCCCATGATGCCGAAGTCGACCGCAACGATCTGGCCCGACTTGTCGACGAACAGGTTGCCCTGGTGCATGTCGGCATGGAAGAAGCCGTCGCGCATCGCGTGCGTGAGAAACGCGCGCAGCACCGTGTAGCCCAGCGCCTTCAGGTCGTGGCCTTGCGCCTGCAGCGCGGGCAGATCGGAAATCGGCGTCCCATCGATCCACTCGGTGGTGAGGACGCGCTTGGCCGTGCGCTTCCAGTCGACCGTGGGCACGCGCAGGCCGGCGATGCGTTCGGGACGTTCGCGGGCGATGTTCTCGGCCATCTCGGAAATGGCGGCCGCCTCCAGGCGGAGGTCCATCTCCAGCTCGGTCGTGCGCGCCAGATTGTCGACGACGGCCACCGGTTTCAGGCGGCGCGAGGGTGCGTGAAAGCGCTCCACCAGACGGGCCGCGAAAAAGTAACTGTCGAGATCGCGCTTGAACCGCTTCTCGACGTTCGGCCGCAGGATCTTGACCGCGACGGTACGACGCTCGCCGTTGTCGATCACCTCGGCCTTGTGCACCTGAGCGATCGACGCCGCCGCGACCGGCGGGCCGAACGTGACGAAATGATCTTCCAGCTTGCCGCCCAGCGCCTCTTCCACCGCCCGGCGCGCTTCGGCCTGCGAGAACGGCGGCATGCGATCCTGTAGATGGCGCAGGTCGGTCGCGAGTTCGGGTCCCACGACGTCGGCACGCGTGGCGAGGAACTGGCCGAGCTTGATATAGCTGGGACCCAGCGACGCGAGCGCCCGGCTGACGCGGGTTCCGCGCGGCTTGCCCCAGTTGAACGGCGCGGCGATCAGCTTCACCGGCAAAGTCGCGGCCGAAGCGATCCGCAGCGGCAACGGCACCTTCTGGCCGGGCGGAACGAACCGCACGCCATGCTGTGCCAGGACGATGCCGGCCCGCGTCAGGCGGAAAAGATTGGTGACAGCGTTTGCCATTGTGCGGTGCGGACCAGCCTCGATCGATTGCTGGCGCACAATGACGGAGCGAGACGGCGGGTCAAGCTTGAGCGCACGAATCCCTTAGCGCTGCCTTGCGTTGCAGATACGTTCGCAGCCTATTTAGGCGGCGTTCGAGTCTTTTGTGGCGTCCGCCTGCATGCGCGCGAACTGGGCTTCCAGGCTGGCGTAGAGGTGGTTCATGTCGAAGACCGCGCCTTCGAGATAGACGATGGCGCCCTGGTCGTCCCAGACGCCGCCGCCGTCTTCGTGCACCCAGACGTAATGGCCCGCCGCGTGCTGCAGGCGATAGTTGATGTTCCAGTTCGTTTTCTGCTGAAGCCCCACGACGACAGCTTCATCGACCGCCTCGGCATCGTCGGGATGGATGAGGGAAGCGAATGAGCGCACGGTGTTTTGCAGAATGTCGGCTGCGTCGATCGCGCAGCACCGCTCGAAGCCCGACGTCAGTTCGAGCATCGTGAAGTCTTTGTCGGCGCGGCAGCGATACAGAAAGCCGTTCATGCGGCTCGAGACACTTTCGAAGAACGGAGTGTCGACGCCCAAGCCTGCGTTCATGAGATGCATTCCATTGGTGAGCGGTGCGCAATCTGCGACACGGCGCGCGATGAGAAAAGCCCGCCGCGACGGGCGGGCTGAGCCGCAACCAAGTTGACGCAAGACTACTGCAGGATGGCTCGATGTCGAGCCTGGATGTTAGGCAAAAATTGCCTCCGATCCATCCCGCGCAGATCGTCGCACTACTTTTTGCGGAACTGGTCGAGGCTGACGATGGTGGCGCCCTGCGGCTTGTCGCCGTCTTCCGCGGTGACCGTCTCCGCGCTGTCCTTTTCGGCCGGCTGGTCGGACACCGGCTTGAGTGCGATGGGTGCCGAAGACTTTTCGCGAACCACGGCGGGAGCGGTGATTTTTTCGCCTTCGCGCGGCTTTTTCGGCGCGCGCGGCTTGCGCGGACCAGACGAGCGCGTTGCGGTGACGCGCGTTTCCACATCGCGATTGCCCGAGACGAGCGCGTCGGGATCGGAGCCGGTATCGGGATCTTCGAACTGCAGGCCGTACCGCACCGACGGATCGAAGAACACCTTGATCGCTTCGAAGGGAACGACAAGACGTTCGGGAATGCCGTCGAAGGTCAGCTTCACTTCGAAGCGCTCGTCGTGGATGACGAGATCCCAGAAGCGGTGCTGCAAAACGATCGTCATCTCGCGCGGGTATTTTTCGCGCAGGCGCTTCGACAGGGAGGACCCAGGGTGCTCGGTGTCGAAGGAGATGTAGAAGTGATGGTCGCCCGGCAGGCCGGTCTTGGCGATGCGGGTGAGAACCGAGCGCACGACCCCACGCATGGCGTCCTGGGTCAGCGCTTCGTAATCGATGGTTGGGTCGGACGTCATCCGCTCTTCGTCGCCGCTCTTCGTCGCCAGAGGCCCCGTTCAGTCTCGTCTCATCTGCCCAGCGAGGAAGAATGAGTGGAGGGCTTCTGTTGCCCGGTGCCCTCCGTACCGCGCCTTACCCGGCTAAGGGTAAGGACTTCAAGTTTTAGGCTTTTGGCACCGCATTAAGCGGCGACAGCGGCCTCAGCATAGTTGTCATTGGCAACTATTCTGAATGACCCGATGACGGTGGTATCATGCCGAGCAAAAACACGCCCTTTACACCTTCGTCGATCCTAGTTCGCCCCCATCAGATACCGCCCTGGAGAGCGGCATGTGGTGGAGGCGCCGGGTACTGCCCCCGGGTCCGATCGGCTTATTACGACGGCCATTTATCACCATAGCCGGACGAATCCGGCAGGCTTAATATAGGGATGAATGCGCGGCTGCAAAAGATTTCCTTGCGCCGTTATCAAAACGGAGCACGGAAATGCCGCTGTCCCAAGCGCCTGAGCCACAGTTGCAGGGCGTTCCGACGGGTGGGGAATTGCCCGCCGGCGCTTTGTTCAGCGGCCCCGCGAGGTATCGCGCCATCACGCCTTGGGGGCCGGTCGAGGCCTCGGCGATGACGCTGGTGGCGGCAGGCGGGCCGGCCATCGTGGCGGCGCCGATCGTGTACGCGCTCGCCTGGGGAGGGTTCGAGGTTGGCGAGATGTCGCTCGCCTCGCCCGCTGTGCTGGGCCTGATGGCGGGCACGCAGTTGCTATCCATTTTCCTGATCTGGCTGCTGGCCGGCCGCGCCAACATGCGTCCGGACGTTTTGCAGTATCGCCAGGCCCCGCTGAGCCTGGCGGGTTGTCTTCTGGCGGGATTGCTCATCGTGGTTCTGACGGGCCTTCTCGAATTCGGCCTGCACAAGGTGGTCGGCTTCGATCCGTTTTCCGAAACGAAGGTGCTGATCGAGGGCTTGCGATCGCCCTACTGGCTGGGAACGGTGGTCGTGGCCGTCGTGCTGGCGCCGCTTTGGGAAGAACTGGCCTTTCGCGGATTTCTGCTGACGGCCCTCGCCAAGACGCGGCTGGGCATCGTCGGTGCCGGCCTGATCTGCAACAGCGTGTGGACGGCGATGCATCTGCAGTATTCACCCTCGGGCCTTGCGAGCGTGTTTCTCGCCGGTGCGCTTCTGACATGGATCGTCTGGCGGACGGCCTCGATGCGCGCGGCGATCGTGGCACACGCCATCGTCAACGCCACGTCGCTGGCGTTTCTCGCCGTGATGTCGCCCGCATGACGACGCCCGGCGCCCTGACGTTGCGCGATCTTGTGAGCGGACCGGCGCGTTTTCGCGCGGTGACGGCGTGGGGACCAGCCGGCGCCATCGTCGCGCTGGTCGCCATGGCGCTGGTGATCGCCGTGCTGCAGATCGGCAGCCTGGGCGTGGCCGCCCGGCTGATCGGCGAAGATGAATACAACCGGCAAATCGCGACCGGCACATTGGCGGCGCCGATCATGCTGCTGTCGACATTGATGACGCAGATTCCGTTGATCGCGATGCTGTGGATCGCGGCCGACCGTGCCGGCCTGCGTGCCGAGACGCTGCAGCTGGCGCAGCGGCCGCTGGGCTGGGGCGCATCGCTCGTGGCAGGCGGTGCGCTCGTCGCGGCGCTGGCGCTTCTGCAGGTCGGCCTGCACGCGGCGGTGCCCGGCTACGACCTCACCCAGGAGGCGCGCTCGTTTGCGGCGGGGCTCAACTCGCCGCTGTGGTGGGGCACCGTTCTGGCCATCGGCGTGCTGGCGCCTGTTTCAGAAGAGCTGCTGGCGCGCGGCTTCCTGCTGACGGCGCTATCGAACAGCCGCCTGGGCGTCGCCGGCGGCGGGCTGATTTCCAACGTGCTGTGGACGAGCCTGCACTTTCAGTACTCGTGGGGCAGCCTTCTGACGGTGTTCTGCGGCGGCCTGGCCTTGACGTGGCTGGTGTGGCGCACGGGCTCGCTGCGCGCGGCGATTGTGGCGCACATGGTGGTCAACGCGACGGTGCTCGGCTATTTGGCGGCATTCAGCGAGGCATGAGAGCCGGCTGGGACCGCCCGAGGGAATCGAACTAGATTGGCGCCATGCAACAATACCTCGACCTCCTTTCGCGCGTCCGGCATTCCGGCACCCAGAAAACGGACCGCACCGGTACGGGCACCCTGTCCGTATTCGGGCATCAAATGCGCTTCGATCTGTCGGAAGGCTTTCCGCTGCTGACGACGAAGAAACTGCACATGAAGTCGATCGTTCATGAGCTGATCTGGTTTCTGGCGGGCGACACCAACGTTGGCTACCTGAAGCAGAACGGCGTGCGCATCTGGGACGAATGGGCGGCGCCGAACGGCGACCTCGGCCCGGTCTATGGAAAGCAGTGGCGCAGTTGGGCGACGCCCGACGGTCGGACAATCGACCAGATCAGCGAGGCGGTCGATACGCTACGCAAAAACCCGGATAGCCGCCGCATCATCGTCTCGGCGTGGAACCCCGCCGACATCCCGCAGATGGCGCTGGCGCCGTGCCACTGCCTGTTCCAGTTCTACGTCGCCGACGGGAAGCTGTCGTGCCAGCTGTACCAGCGCTCGGCCGACGTGTTTCTCGGCGTACCGTTCAACATCGCATCCTACGCGCTGCTGACGATGATGATGGCGCAGGTGACCGATCTGGAGCCTGGTGAGTTCGTGCACACGTTCGGGGACGCGCACCTTTACCTGAACCATATCGAGCAGGCCGACTTGCAGCTGTCGCGCACGCCACGTGCGCTTCCCTACGTGCAGATCAACCCGCTGGTGACGTCGATCTTCGACTTCAAGTTCGACGATTTCGAATTGACGGGATACGAGGCCGATCCGCACATCGCCGCGCCCGTCGCGGTTTAACGATCACCAATCCAGCTGAATTCAGCGCACCGCGACAAGCGTGCGGCGAACGCGTTCGTAGGCGGGATACGCGGCGGAGGCACGCTCGGCCATGCCCTGGCGGGCCACGCGTTCCATCTCGTCGAGTTCGCTGGCAACGATGTTCAGCTCGCCCTCCAGCGCGACGAGATCGGGGGGCGTGAAGTCAGGTTCGGCGCGAACGGCGCGGCCCGTCATGGTGGCGCCGGGTTCCAGGGCGATCGAAGCGTACCGCACATCGCCCTCGACGAACGCGCCGTCGGCCAACGTCACCGAGCGTGCTTCGACATGGCCGACGACCTGGCCGGCGATGAAGACCTCGCGCGCCGAGATGTAGCCGTTGACGTAGCCGTCGGTGGAGATGTCGAGGCGCGAGCAGATCAGGCGGCCGTCGAAGCGGCCATCGAGCTGCACGCTGCCGGCAGTGACCAGATCCCCGCGCATGACTGTGCCGACGGAAATCGTGATCATGAACATCCCCCTACCCGAAACGCGTCAGGCGAAAAGAAGAGAAGCGCGCGGCGAAAGTGAGGCATCACTGAGGAAGGCCTAAAACTACACACACGAATCGCGCCGATGACTGTGGCTCAATGGCCATCCGCGCAGCGAAAAATGCCCCGCTTTATGGTTGATACGTGCGATGGGCGGCCGCAGGCCTTGCACCCGTACAGACGAAGCGGCACCCTCGGTCGAGCATGTCGGCCGCGTTGCAGCGCCTCGCTCAACAGATTGTTGACGATTTTGGCCGACCACGTCGCTCAGGATCCTGAGGTCCAGACCCAAGAAGTGCTGGCCTCCTCTCGTCGCAGGGAATGAACGCCATGAACCGTCACTCTTTCTTCGGCCGCTCGGCCATTTCAGCAGCCTTCTGTTTCGTTACGCTGACGCTCGTGCCGACTACGGCTTCGGCGCAGGATTTCTTCTCGTTCCTGTGGGGTGGTGGCTCGCGCGAAACGATTTCGTTCTCTCAGAGCGTCGCTCCCGGACAGGTCATCGTCAGCTTCGGTGATCGCAAACTCTACTGGGTCAACGCGCGCGGTCAG
>JAKAXS010000136.1 GCA_021816505.1 Pseudomonadota bacterium | reverse complement strand
ATCGAGCGCGCCTATCCGAAAGAGAAGATCCTCGAACTCTACTTGAACGAGATCTACCTCGGCGTCGGCGCGTATGGCGTGGCCGCTGCCGGCCTGAACTATTTCAACAAGGAACTCGGCGACCTGACGGTCGAAGAGGCGGCATACCTGGCCGCTCTCCCCAAGGCGCCGAACAACTATCATCCCTTCAAGCAGACCAAGCGCGCCACCGAGCGGCGCAACTGGATCATCGGCGAGATGGCCGAGAACGGCTTCATCACGCACGAGGAGGCCGAAGCGGCCAAGGCGAAACCCCTCGGCGTCAATTTCCGTCCCGGCGGCGCGCAGATCTTCTCCGCGGAGTTCTTCGCCGAGGAAGTGCGCCGTTCGATCCTCGCAGAGTACGGCGAAGAGAAGCTCTATTCAGGCGGCCTCTCCATCCGCACCACGCTCGATCCGGATTTGCAGGTTCTGGCCCGGCAGTCGCTGATCGACGGCCTCGTCGAATTCGACCGCAAGAAGGGCTGGCGCGGCGCAATCAAGAAGATCGATGTCGCCGGCAATTGGGGCGAGGATCTCGGATCGATCGACGTGCCGCCCGACATGGCGCCCTGGCGCGTCGGCGTCGTCATCTCGACCGAGAAGACGAAAGCGCTCGTCGGTCTGAAGCCGCAGCGGGGCCAGGACGGCAAGCTCGCCACCACGCGCGAGGCCGTGGAAATTCATTTCGACGAAATGAAGTGGGCGCGCATCAAGGGTGCGGCACCCAAGGCCGTTTCCGACGTGCTGGGCGCGGGCGACGTGATCTATGTCGCGCCGAAAGACCCCAAGAAACTCGACGGCGTCTGGTCGCTGATGCAGATCCCCGAGGTCGGCGGCGGCCTCATCGCCATGGACCCGCACACCGGTCGCGTGCTGGCGATCTCCGGCGGCTTCTCGTTCGCCATCAGCCAGTTCGACCGCGCGGTGCAAGCCAAGCGCCAGCCCGGCTCGTCGTTCAAGCCGTTCGTCTATGCGGCGGCGCTGGACAACGGCTACAAGCCGACATCGATCATCCTCGACGAGCCGATCGAGCTCGAACAGGGGCCGGGCCAGGACATCTGGCGCCCGCAGAACTACAACAAGGACAAGTCGCTCGGGCCCGCAACGCTGCGCGTCGGCATCGAGAAGTCGCGTAACCAGATGACCGTGCGCCTCGCCCAGGACATGGGCATGCCGATCATCACCGAGTACGCCAAGCGCTTCGGCATCTACGACGACCTGCTGCCGGTGCTCTCCATGTCGCTCGGCGCAGGCGAGACCACGCTGCTGCGCATGGCGACTGGCTATTGCATGCTGGCCAACGGCGGCAAGCAGGTGCGCCCCACCTTGATCGATCGCATCCAGGATCGCTGGGGCCGCTCCGTGTGGAAGCACGACGCGCGCGCCTGCGCCGACTGCAAGGCCGACAAATGGGCCAACCAGGTCGAGCCCGAGATCGCCGACGATCGCCCGCAGATCATCGACCCCTATACGGCCTATCAGATAACCTCGATCATGGAAGGCGTCGTCCAGCGCGGCACCGCGACATCGCTGAAGTCGCTCAACCGGCCGATCGCGGGCAAGACCGGCACCACCAACGAAGAGAAGGACGCATGGTTCATCGGCTATTCGCCGGACCTCGTCGTCGGCATCTTCATCGGTTACGACACGCCCCGTCCGATGGGCAAAGGCCAGACCGGCGGCAACATCGCCGCTCCGATCTTCGGGAACTTCATGAAGACCGCGCTCGCCGACAAGCCCGCAGCACCATTCCGTATCCCTAAGGGCACCAAGCTCGTCCGCGTCAACCTGCAGTCGGGACTGCGCGCCGCGCCGGGCGATCCCAAGGCGATCCTGGAAGCGTTCAAGCCGGACGAGGAGCCGGACGACGCCTACTCGGTGATCGGCTTCCAGCAGACGACGAGCGGAGAAGACGGTGCCGGAGGACCTCCGCCCGAGGACAGCGAAAGCCAGTGGTCATCGGACCGCCGCGCCTCCGACGACAGCTTCCGCCCGCCGCCGGGGCCCGCGCCGGGCGTCCAGGAGCGCCGCAGCCGCGACGTTTGGTGACGCCGCAACGTCGCGTTTACACAAGCGTGCGAAGCCCTTATATCGACATTCAACTCCCACGCACTTTCGCATCTTTTGGAGGCCGCCATGCGCGCCGAAGCGCAACGTTTAGCCGACAGCATCACCGAGGCCTTGTCGCTCTTGCGGAGGCATCTTTGACCCGGCGCAAGCCGAAGAACGTCTGGCCGAGCTGAACCGCCGCGCCGAAGACCCCAATCTCTGGAACAATCCCGCCAACGCCCAGAAGGTGATGCGTCAGCGTCAGCAGCTGGACGGATCATTGTCGGCGTTCCGCAAACTCGAAGGCGATTTCGAGGATAGCATCACGCTGATCGAGCTGGGCGAGGCTGAGAAGGATCAGGGCTCCATCGCCGAAGGCGAGGCGGCGCTGAAAAAGCTCGAAGCCGACGTGCAGCGCCGCAGCGTGGAAGCGCTGCTGTCCGGCGAAGCCGACGGCAACGACACCTACCTTGAAGTTCACGCAGGCGCCGGCGGCACCGAAAGCCAGGACTGGGCCTCGATGCTGGCGCGCATGTACATGCGCTGGGCCGAGAAGCGCGGCTACAAGGTGAGCCTGATCGAAGAAAGCGTCGGCGAAGAAGCCGGCATCAAGTCGGCGACGCTCGAAATCAAGGGCGAGAACGCCTACGGCTGGCTGAAGACGGAGAGCGGCGTGCATCGTCTCGTGCGCATCTCGCCGTATGACTCCAACGCGCGCCGTCACACCAGCTTCGCTTCGGTCTGGGTGTTCCCTGTCGTCGACGACAACATCGAGATCGAGGTGAAGGAGAGCGAGTGCCGCATCGACACCTATCGCTCGTCCGGCGCCGGCGGCCAGCACGTCAACACCACGGACTCCGCGGTGCGCATCACGCACATCCCCACGGGCATCGCGGTGGCCTCCCAGCAGGAGCGGTCGCAGATCAAGAACCGCGCCATCGCGTGGGGCATGTTGAAGTCGCGCCTCTACGAGGTCGAACTGAAGAAGCGCGAAGACAAGGCCAACGCCGAGAACGCGTCCAAGAGCGAGATCGGCTGGGGCCATCAGATCCGCTCATACGTGCTGCAGCCCTATCAGCTCGTGAAGGACCTGCGCACCGGCGCCCAAAGCACGGCTCCCGATGATGTGCTGGATGGCGACATCGACCAGTTCGTCGAAGCCACGCTGACGCATCGGCTTAAGGGTGGCACCTCCGTCGAGGTGCAGGATCTGGATTAGGGGCTATGCCGCCCTGGGTTGCGATCAGAACCGTTTGGAGCTCGATAGATCGTTGTCGGCGAGCACGTCTTCGACGATGCTCGGGCAACGTTCGATCACCTTGAGTAACAAACGGGTCGAGGGATCGAGCTTATTTCTCCCTTGCTCCCAGTTTCTGACAGTATCCAATTCGAGCCCGAATCTGGTGGCGAACTCCGCCTGTGTCAGATGAAATTTGTCCCTGACATCTTTCACACTGGCGTCCGGCACCCGGAGAACCCTTGCCGTTACCCCGAGTTGTCCGAGAACATCCATGAGCAACACGGGATCAGTGGAACTGACTGCTGTCGCCACAAGCTGACCTTGCGCAAGCCGCTCCAAAATTTCACGGCTCGTGCGCAGAGACAAGCCAGTAGCGTGCAGATGGCGTACGACATCGACAGGCCGAGATATCGCTCCTGTCTGCTTCAGCAGAAGCCTAACGTCGCGGGAAACGGATTGTGCGCGGTTTGCACCCTTGCCTGAGGCCCGTGGTTCGAGTGCCGCCTTCAATGACAATTTCTTCGACATTGGCTTCGCTCACGAGTTTTCGACAGATCGTATTCAGGCCTTCACGGCCGAGCGCGCCCGGACGCAAACCTTGGATATGGGCATCTGTGAAATAAAGGACCCTACCTTCGACGCGAACCGTACCCATAAGCTGGATTGCGCCCGCGGGGGTCACGATATCGACGATAACTTCGTTATCTTCAGCTTCGGTGACTTCAACAACGACGTCTTCGGCAGGAAACATATACGCGATCCGCGTAGCAATGGCAAGCGCATTGATACGTTAACGGATTATCGCGGGTCGCTTCAAATGGATTTAAGCGGTGGTATCGGGCAGCTACCGCCGCGCCACGAAACTATCCACCACGCGCTTCCTTCCGGCGCGTTCGAAGTCGATGGTCAGCTTGTTGCCGTCGACGCCGGTTACGCGGCCGGGGCCGAACTTCTGGTGGAACACGCGGTCACCCACGTCGTAGTCCGACGGCTCGGATGACGAGGCGGCGGGTGTCGCGTCGATGGTGATCGGCCCGCGCGTGGGTGCTGCTCCGCTCGCCTGATGGCGCTGGGCGCGCTGCCAGCCGGGCGTGTCGTAGGCAGCCGCGAACGCGCTGGCCGGCTGGCTGTCGAAGCGGCTCTTGCCGTACGGATTGCCGAAGTTACCGCCGCCGAAATTCTGATACGCGCCGCCGAACGGGCTCTTCACCTCGGCGACCTCGACGTGCGCTTCCGGCAGTTCGTCCACGAAACGCGACGGCAGCGCGGATTGGAACAGCCCGCGGATACGCCGGTTCTGCGTGAACGAAATCTTCGCCAGTTTCTTGGCCCGCGTCACGCCGACGTAGTCAAGGCGCGGCGCTTCCTCCAGGCCTTCCTGACCGCTCTCATCCATCGTGCGCTGGCTGGGGAACAAACCTTCCTCCCAACCGGGCAGGAACACGGTGTCGTACTCAAGCCCCTTCGCCGCGTGCAGCGTCATGATGGAAACGCGATCGCCGTCGTCGCCCTGTGCGGTATCCATCACCAGCGAGACGTGCTCCAGGAAGCCCTGCAGGGTGTCGAACTCGTGCATGAAGCGCACGAGTTCCTTCAGGTTCTCCAGCCGCGCCTGCGCCTGCGGGCTCTTGTCGGACTGCCACGAGGCGGTATAGCCGCTCTCGTCGAGGATCAGCTCCGCCAGCTCGGTATGCTTCATCGTGTCGATCTGGCCGCGCCAGCGGCCGAACGAACGCACGAGATCGGACAGCGCCTTGCGCGTCTTGCCGGCCAGCTCCTCCGTGCCGATCATCTCCTCGGCCGCACGGAACATCGGAATGCCGCGTGCGCGCGCCAGTTCGTGAATGCGCTTCACGCTGGTGTCGCCAATGCCGCGCTTCGGCACGTTGATGATGCGCTCGAACTTCAAGTCGTTGACGGGATTGGCCGTCACCTCCAGGTAGGCGATGGCGTCCTTGATTTCCTGGCGTTCGTAGAACCGCGGGCCGCCGATGACGCGGTAAGGCAATCCCAGCGTGATGAAGCGGTCTTCGAATGCGCGCATCTGGAACGACGCGCGCACCAGGATGGCGATCTCGTTGAGCCGGTGCCCGCGTTTCTGCGCGCGCTCGATGTCGTCGGCGGTGGAGCGCGCTTCCTCCTCGTCGTCCCACACGCCGGAGACGATCACCTTCTCGCCGTCCGCGCCGTCGGTGAACAGCGTCTTGCCGAGCCGCCCCTTGTTCTGCGCGATGAGGCCGGAGGCCGTCGCCAGGATGTGGCCCGTGGACCGGTAATTGCGTTCCAGCCGAATGACCGTCGCGCCTTTGAAGTCGTTCTCGAAGCGCAGGATGTTGTCCACCTCGGCGCCGCGCCAGCCGTAGATCGACTGGTCGTCGTCGCCCACGCAGCAGACGTTGGGGCAGCCCTGTGCCAGCAGCCGCAGCCACAGATACTGCGCGACGTTGGTATCCTGATACTCGTCGACCAGGATGTAGCGGAAGCGCCGGTGATAGTCCGCCAGAACGTCCGGGTGTTCGCGGAACAGGCGCAGGGTCTCCAGCAGCAGGTCGCCGAAATCGCAGGCGTTGAGTTCCTTCAGCCGCGTTTGATAGGCCGAGTAGAGCTTCACGCCCTTGCCGGCCGCGAAGCCGAAGGCTTCGCCCGCGGGCACCTTGTCCGGCGTCAATCCGCGGTTCTTCCAGCTGTCGATGAGGCCGGCGAGCTGCCGCGCCGGCCAGCGGTCCTTGTCCAGCCCCTCGGCCTCGATCACCTGCTTCATCAGGCGGATCTGGTCGTCGGTATCGAGGATCGTGAACCCGGACTTCAAGCCGACCAGTTCAGCGTGCCGGCGCAGGATCTTCACGCCGATCGAATGGAACGTGCCGAGCCAGGGCATGGCCTCCACCGCGCCGCCGACAAGCCCGCCAATGCGATGCTTCATTTCGCGCGCGGCCTTGTTCGTGAACGTCACGGACAGGATCTGATGGCCGGAGGCGCGGCCCTGGGCGAGAATGTGCGCAATGCGGGTCGTCAGCACCCGGGTCTTGCCGGTGCCCGCGCCGGCCAGCACCAGAACCGGCCCGTCCAGCGCTTCGACGGCCGCCCGCTGCTCCGGGTTCAATCCCTCCAGGTAGGGCAGGGCCGGCCGCAGCCCCATCGCCCGCGCGGAGATCGACTGCGCCGGACGTGGCGCGGCCGCAGCCGTGCTGGCCGCCGGGCTGGCCGGTGCCGGGGGCAGGTCGAAGGGAACCTCCTCCATCGCCTCATCCATGTCGGGATAGGCGTAGGTCTCGCTCGCTTGCTTCTGATTCGATTGCATCGCCTCGCACTATATCATTGCAACAACGGCAGCAATCCGGCTCCGCCGCGCTTGTTCACGGAAAATGCGCGCCGCCGATCCGGGTCGCCAAAAGCCTGAAAAATCGCAAAATTTGCGCTCAAGTCTGTCGCTGTTTTGCAGTAGAGTGCCGCTCGACATATAGGAACCTGGCACGGCCCCGCCAATGCGCGGGCGCCTGTGAAAATTCGGCGCAAGGCAAAGGCTGAGCAATGACGAAGTGTCGTCCGCAGTCGGCGGAATTTCGCGTCACGCCCGGCTTGGCGCAGTGTGCCGGTGAACGGCGTACATGAGCAACTGGCTCGCTTATCTCGGTGGTGCGATCGTCGCGCTTCTCGCGGCGCTGTTCGCTGTTCCGGCAATGATCGACTGGAACGGCTATCGCGGCGTCTTCGAGGAGGAGGCGACGCGCGTGCTCGGCCGTGACGTGCGGCTTGGCGGCAACGTCAACCTTCGTCTGCTTCCCGCACCTTACGTGTCGTTCGAGAAGATGCGGATCTCGGACCCCGAGAGCCAGACCGGCGAGCCGCTGTTTCGCGCCGAAAGGATCG